>DMAT01000394.1 GCA_003451635.1 Syntrophus sp. (in: bacteria)
ACGCTTGATGCCCTCTTTGGAACCGAGGGCTTCCTTTAGCAATTCTCCCAGACAGATCCCCAAATCCTCAACCAGATGGTGGTCATCCACATCCCGGTCACCTTTTCCCGCTATCTTGATGTCAAAAAGACCATGTCTGGAAAAGAGAGTCAACATATGGTTCATGAAAGGAACCGTGGTGTCAATTTCTGCGCGGCCGGAGCCATCCAGATCCATTTCCATGGAAATGGTCGTTTCGCTGGTTTTCCTTTTGACCTTTCCCTTACGCATCTCCTCTCCTCCCGCTGCCGAATAGGCAGGACTTCCTTGCCCTCAGTCAAGCATTCAATTTATATTACTTTATTTAAGGCATATTCAATAATGCCCTCAGCGCCAGCCTCCTTCAGGAGAGGGATCAAATCCCTGACGATGTTTGTGTCCACAATAGTTTCCACGGCAAGCCATTCCTCGGAATACAGGCCGGAGATGGTTGGGGCCTTCAGAGACGGCAAAAGTAAAATTACCCGCCCCAGATTTTCCCTGGCAACATTGAGTTTCAAACCAACCTTTCCCATGGCCTGCAATGATCCGTTGAGGAGGGTCTTTATTTGATCAATCTTCTGCCTTTTCCAGGGGTCTTCCCAAGCATCACGATTTGCGATCAGCTGGGTGTTGGTTTTCATCAACTCGTGGATGATCTTCAACTTGTTGGCACGGATGGTGGATCCCGTCTCCGTCACCTCGACAATGGCATCGACAAGGCCCTCGACCACTTTGGCTTCCGTCGCTCCCCAGGAAAACTCCACATGGACGTCAATATTACGTTCCCGAAAATATTTCTTTGTGAAATTGACTAGTTCTGTGGATATTCGCCGCCCTTTCATATCATCGAGGGTCTGAATATCCGAATCCTCCCTGACCACCAGGACCCAACGGGCCTGGCGAGTTGAGGTTTTGGAGTAAATGAGATCCTGTATCGTCACCACTTCCGATTCATTCTCGATGATCCAGTCCCTGCCGGTCAGGCCAAGGTCAAGAACCCCCTCTTCTACATATCGCGACATCTCCTGGGCACGGACAAGGATACATGTTATTTCCTCATCGTCAATATCGGGAAAGTAATTTCTGCTGTCATAAGTAATGCGCCATCCTGCTCTCTTAAACAAGTCAACGGTACTGACTTCAAGAGACCCCTTCGGTATTCCCAGTCTGAGCTTTTTCATCGATAGACATCCTTCGGGTTGAATATTCGCTCGCCAATCACCACAACCTGATCGCCATCGATTCTCCGATAGAAACATGACCTGTATCCTGTATGACAGGCGGCCCCGCCCCGCTGAAGAACCTTGAGGATTAAGGCGTCCTGATCGCAGTCAACCCTTATTTCCTTGACTTCCTGCATATTCCCCGATGTCTCCCCTTTGACCCATAAGGACTGCCGCGACCGGCTCCAGAAGGTAGCCATCCCTGTTTCCAGCGTCCTTTCCCATGCCGTCTGGTTCATATAGGCAAGCATTAGAATCTCGTTTGTATCAAAGTCCTGAACAATAGCCGGGATAAGACCGCCGACCCTATCAAAATCTAGAGAAATCATTATTTGTTACCCTTCATTATGTCAGTCAAAACATTTCCTGCCCATCGCTGAGCAAGGGGGGCATGGTAATGGAATATATTCATTTTATCAAGCATTATTTTGCCGTTGTGATGAATTTGACCTTGCTAATCGTTATCTTTTTTGATACTTTTCGCGCGGAAAGAAATTTTACTCTTAGGAGGTTTAACTCATGCCCCTCCTTGTTGGCGGCGCCATTGCCACGGTTTTAGGTCTGCTCGGACTGATTGTCTGGTGGCAAGCTTTTGTCATTATTGTCAAAGGGGCCCTCCCCATCATGCTGCTCCTCGGGGGTGGTCTTGCCATGTATGTGGGTTACGATGACATCCAGGACCAGCTTCGTGAAGACAAAAAGAAACAGGACGAGAAACTTGATAAGGCACGGGAAGAAATTGAACAGATTCGCGCCAAGGCAGAGCTTTACCGGGAAGAGTTGGAACGACTCAAGGATGAATCCCTCAAATCAAGGGAAAATAATTCTTGACAAATGGCCATAAATCCCATAGTTGCGTAGGCCATCAATGTTGGAAAGCAGCCATTATGCATCAGCTACAATTAATATCACCGGTTAGCCACATCAACGAGCACCCCTATATGTATTAATGCCTGCCCACCGTCGCAGCGACGGGATGGCAGGCCTCTCCAGACCCTAAGTTCCCAATCCCTTATTGGTATTAGCAGGCATGATAAAAGTGATGATTATTTTAACACCCTAAGACAGAGAGGAGACGCGCCATGAAGAAGCAAATTGTAGTAATATTGTCGATAATATCAATCATTTGGATAGTTGCTGCCGGCAAAGCTAACGCCGCAACGTCCCTGACCTACAGCATTTTCTTTCCCCCCAGCCACGGACAGGCCAAGGTCGGGGAGGCCTGGGCCAAGGAAGTCGAAAAGAGAACTAAGGGGCAGGTCAAGATCACCGTCCTTGCCGGCGNNACGGTTCTCTCACTCCCGCCGATCAGGTCTATGATGGCGTTCTCAAGGGCATTTCGGACCTGGGCATGTCCTGCTTCGCCTATACCCGCGGGCGCTTCCCCGTAATGGAAGTTCTCGATCTTCCTATCGGATACCCCAACGGGCGCGTCGCTACCGCCGTCGCCAATTCGTTTTACCAGCAGTTTCGCCCCCGGGAGTTGGATGGCGTCAAGGTTCTCTATCTTCACGCTCATGGCCCGGGACTGCTCCACACCACCCAGCCCGTCGCCACCCTTGAACAGCTCAAGGGCATGAAGATCCGTTCCACCGGTCTTAGCGCCAAAGTAGTATCATCATTGGGCGCCGTTCCCGTCGCCATGCCCCAGGGGGCCACCTATGAGGCCCTTCAGAAAGGGGTCGTAGAAGGCACCTTCGGTCCGATTGAAGTCCTCAAGGGCTGGAAGCAGGCGGAAGTCGTCAAGTCAACCACGGATTGTCCGGAAATCGGCTACACGACAGCCATGTTCGTGGTCATGAACCTCAAAAAATGGAACGCCTTGCCCAAGGACGTCCAGAAGGTCTTCGAGGAGGTGAGCAATCAGTGGATCGATGTCCATGGCAAGGCCTGGGATAGTCTTGATATGGATGGCCGCAAATACACCCTGAGCCTCGGCAACAAGATCATTCCCCTTACCAAAACCGAGAGCGCCCGCTGGAAAAAGGCCGTCCATCCCATGCTGGTCGAATACAGCCAAACGACCACGGCCAAAGGCCTCCCCGGTCAGAAAGCCGTCGTGGAAACCGAAAAGTTGATTAAGAAGTATGGCAAGGCGTATAAGTAACTAAATTATAAAATATTTTATTAGAATCGCAGAGAGTCTTACACCCTGTCACACCGGCGAAAGCCGGTGTCCAGAATATGTTTAAGATACTGGATTCCGGCTTTCGCCGGAATGACCAATCGATAAGAAATCCGACTTTTTGTGAGAACGTTATAATTAACAGGCGGCGGAGAAGTTTCTCGAAGCTTACCGGAGAGGATATATGCAGCGCGTTGATCGACTTGTAAACACCGCCAGTCGGAATGTAAATACCATCGCCGGCGCCGCCGTTATGGCGATGATGCTCCTGACATGTGCCGACGTGGTGATGCGCCTGTTCGATCGCCCCATCCCCGGGACCTATGAGATCATCGGTTTCCTGGGGGCGCTGGCCGTCGCCTTCGCCCTGGCCCAGACCTCCGTCGAAAAGGGTCATATCGCCGTGGATCTCCTCGTCAATCTCTTGCCTCCCCGCGTGCAGATAATCCTGGACGTCTTTGCCGCCCTCACGGGGACAGCCATCTTTGCGGCCATAACCTGGCAGAGCGCCTTGTACGCCGTGGATCTCAGTCAGAGC
>DMAT01000074.1 GCA_003451635.1 Syntrophus sp. (in: bacteria)
CTGATCAAGCTCAACCAGATCGGCAGTCTCACGGAAACCCTGGAAACGATCCAAATGGCTAAAGAGGCCGGTTACACCACGGTGATTTCCCACCGTTCCGGAGAGACGGAAGATGTCATCATGGCCGACGTTGCTGTCGCCGCCAACTGCGGACAGATCAAAAGCGGCTCCCTGTCCCGGAGTGAGCGTTTAGCTAAATACAACCAGTTGCTGCGCATTGAGGAAGAGCTGGGAGACGCCGCCGTGTATCGCGGCAAGGGGGCCTTCTACAGCATAAAGTAATACTGCATGGCAAACAGGGGGATGGGGTTATTGTGGAAACCATCCCCCGTTTTCATCTGTCCAGTTGCATCTCGACTGACGCCCTTGAGTCAAAAAGAAAACCCGAACATACAGCACTTATAGAAACCGGAACAAGCGGCGGCGGAGAGATTCATGGGCCTGCCGGTCAGAGGTGAGGGAATATGTCTTTCCTTCCTTCCTGTCTTTCTTATCGCTGGCCTCCGACAGGCTCAGTATCCCGGCCTCCTGAAGGACTACCATGGCGTTCTGGTAGTTGGCCTGGGAGAGGGCTTCCGCCCGGCAGACCTCCCCTTTTTTGAACATCTTCGACCCGAGCTTGTGGATGTTTTTCAGCCATTCCCTCTCTGATTTCGGCCCTTTTCGCAGGTAGGCGCATGCCCGGATGACAATCCAGTAAGACTGGATATAGTTTTCGATGAGACCGGCAAACGGCCGCAGGTTTGTCCTGCCTCTGCCTTTCACCTCAAAGCATGCGTCTCCGTCGTCACCCCGCCTTTCCATAGTGATCATCCCCCGATTATTGAGATAGGACAAGGCGCCGTTCACATCCTCGCCATCCTCCCGCTCCTGATCAAAGATGAACTCATTCCAGAAAAGTCGTTTGAGAAAGTGGTAATCATCAAGAATCAACCCCAGGGGAATGTTATCTTCGGGGTGGGCAAGCATGGAGGTGGCCACAAAGCTCAGGGGCAAAAAGAAATGGAGGATGTTGTTTTTATAGTATTCGAGGTTAAGTCGTTTGTCGTCGTCGAGGCTATAGACGATTTCTTCCAGGTCCGATTCCTCACCCTCTTCATCACCCATCCTGGAAATCAGTCCTGATTGGTCGAAAAGCAGCAAGGCGTCCTGGATGGCCTTTCCCCGGTGGACAAAGGTCGCGGCCAGACTCACTTTTCGATGTATAAGGTATTCATAAAATTCGTTCAGGATCTCCATGAGTTCATCGTGACTGACTCCACGACGATCATGGGATAAAAGACCGGCGGAAATGAGGGCAAAGGGTGTGACGACGGACACCTTATTTATCGATAAGGCAATCTCATAGCCGATCCGCCGGTAGAGACGCTGTCTCTCTTCGACGTTCATGTCGGCAAAGGATTTATCCTGGTTCTCCAAATAGGATCTCAGAAATATCGGTTCGCCAATATTCACATAGACGCTGCCATAACGCTTGCGCAGAACTTTGGAGCTTTTAATTACATCCGTCGTTTTTTCCTGTTCTTTGGGGGCCCCTCCCAATTCCTTCAAATAGGATTTTTCCTCAATAACACGGTCATAACCAATATAGATGGGGATGGCAGCAAGATCTTCCGTGGCCTGTTGCTGAAAGGCCTGAATGATCATTGACAGGAGCCCGTACTTCGGCATCACCATCTTTCCGGTCCGACTGCGCCCCCCCTCAATGAAAAATTCAATCGGCAATCCTTCCTTTATCAATATTTCCAGATACTTTGCAAAGACCTCCGCGTAAAATGGATTGCCGCGAAAACTACGTCGCAGAAAAAAAGCCCCGGACTTTCTAAATATGTACCCGAAAGGGCCGAAGGCCATATTGGTCCCCGCAGCAACGAAGGGCAACTGGAGATGATGCTCATAAAAGATATAAGATAGAAGCAGATAATCGATATGGCTGCGGTGACAGGGAATGATGACGTATGGCATCTTCTTGGATATATTGCGTATTCTTGCCATTCCTTCCCGGTCGACCACGACGCCGTCATAGATATTGTTCCACAGCCACGACAGTATCCGCGCCCATATCTCGATAAGGACGTTACTATAATCAGCGGCTATTTCATTCAGGTATTTCCGGGCCTCCCTGGCCAGGGCAGGATAATCCTTTTTCCCCACGGCGGCCATATTTTCCATGTAATAAATAAGCCCCGGTTCTTTGAGAACCATGCTGATATGTTCCTGACGTGATTTGAGAAAAGATCCCACCAGGGCTGTTTTCTCTTCGTCAATTCGCTCGATCAGTTCCCGGCGTAAATTTTTTATTAAAAACGCCGTCGGCATTTCCGCACCTTCCCCGGCAAACTGGGACAACTCCACCGCTTCCGTGGGCATGACGAATATTTTGTTGGCGTAGCGGAGAAAGGTGATCAATCGCTGGAGGAACATGGTATTATCCGTCTGACCGAAGAGGATGTTCATCAGACTCTCTTTTTCCTTTTCTCTCCTCATCCCATACGTCACCAGGACAGGGACGATAGACACCGGTGCGTCAAGGACCTTTTGCGCCGTTAAAAGCGATGCCAGGGCCTCTTCAACTTTTCTGTTCTCGAAGAATTCAGACCCGCCAAGATGGATAATCAGGGCATGACCGGCGGCAAGATGACCTTGGATTGGATTGACTGTGTCCTCTTCCGATTCTGCACGGCGACAAAAGAAGCGACTGAGAAATGACACCACGACGCGTAGGGCAATAAGGAATGGTTGCCACAGGGTCATATTGACATCATGGCTGTAGACGGGTGTCGGGATACCTTTACGCAAGGCCAGATCCCTGATAATCAGACTGTTGAGCTGACTGCGATCCTTCAGGGCATATACGACCAGTCCCTCGCTATGGAGTTTCTTCAGAAAATCTTCGGCCTCCACGTCAAACGGTATTTTGGAGAGGGCCTTCTTAACGAGCCAGTTCAAGGGGAAATTCCCCTCGGCATACAAACTTTCCCGTTTGTAATTACGAGACTCGCGGATCCATCTTTCTATCTTTCCAAATAGCGGTATCATTTAATTAATTTGACCATCTCTTTGCACATGAGCCTATGAACCGTTTACGGCAAAGGCAGCGGGAAATTTTTCTCGCATGGTCTTTTCCACAAGCTCCCGTATTTCCGTGGCCGAGGACATCTTCATTACCTCTTTAAGGAGTTTTTTCGAATCCCTCAGGGTCGCTGACCGGATGATTTCCTTGACCTTCGGAATGGCCAAGGGGTTCATGCTCAGTTCGTCAAGTTCCAGGGCCAGAAGAATCATTGCATACAAAGGATCACCAGCCATTTCACCACACATGGCGACATGGATGCCGGCCCGATGACCGACATCGACAACCTCCTTGATCAGCTTCAGAACGGCCGGATGCAGGGGCTCATAAAGGTAGGACACACGGTCATTGATCCGGTCGATCGCCAGAACATACTGAATGAGATCGTTCGTCCCGATACTGAAGAAATCAACCTCCTTGGCAAGGCTCTCGGCAATGACCACCGCAGAAGGAACCTCAATCATAGCGCCGATTTCAATATCTTCCCCCACGGCCTTCCCTTCCATCCTTAAATCGTCCCTGACCTCCGAGAGAATCCTTTTGGCGGCGCGAATTTCTTCTATTCCCGAAATCATGGGAAAGAGGATCCTGGTCTTGCCGAAGGCGCTGGCCCGGAGAATTGCCCGGAGCTGCACCTTGAACAGATTGACCTCTTGCAGGCAGAAACGGATGGCCCGTAATCCCATCTGGGGGTTCATCTCCTTGGCTAACTTTGGATCGGAAAAGTATTTGTCCCCCCCCAGATCAAAGGTGCGAATGGTGGACCATTGCAGACCCTCAATGCCAATACCCCGCCGGTAATTGATAAAGTGATCTTCCTCCGTTGGCAGCTCCTCGCGATTAATATAAATGAATTCGGTGCGGTACAGGCCAATCCCTTCGGCCCCATGGGTGATGGCGGAAGATATCTCTTCAATGAATTCGATGTTACAGCCGATTTGAATTTTATAGCGGTCCTTCGTCACCGCCGGGAATTTTGCATATTTCAGGGATACTTCCCGGGCAGCTTGATAAAGACGTTTCTTTTCTTCATAACGATGGAGGATCTCGGGATCGGGATTGACAATGACCAGACCGGCGGCGCCATCGATAATAATATCATCGTTGGTCCGCACCAGGCGGGTGACCTTCTCCAGACCGACAACGGCAGGAATGGCAATTGAACGGGCCACTATAGCGGTATGGGATGTCTTGCTTCCGATGTGAGTTGCGAAACCGAGAACCTTGTCGATCATCATCTGGGCCGTATCGGCGGGCGACAAATCCGAAGCAATGACAATGACCCGTTCCCCCAGAGAAGAAATGGTTTCCTGCCGCCTGCCGGCGAGATGCCTGAGGATCATTTGCCCTACATAGCGGATGTCACTGAAGCGATCCCGGAGGTACTCATCCTCCATTTTCTCAAAAAGCTCCCGGTACTTGTCAATGGTCATGCTGACGGCCCATTCGGCGTTTACAGACATCTCCTTAATCCGTTGCACGACATTGCGGACGAGGGACCGGTCCTTTAGGAGCATAATGTGGACATCCATAATGTGTAGCGGTTCGAGCCCTGCTACTTCACTGAGACGTCTCTTCACCTCCCGCAATTGTGCTTCCGAGGCCCGCAGGGCATCCCTAAATCGTTTGACTTCCTTTGTTACCAGACTGGCCTTTCCCAGTTTGTAAAAAGAAATCTGAGAATCCCGGCGATCAAACAGGTAGGCCTTACCGATCACTACTCCCGGCGATACGCCAATTCCTTTGAGAACAATATTTTTCACGCGTTGTTCTGGTACCATATAAATGATTCTACCCCTTATCAATCCTCACCGAACTTGTCTGCAAACAAACTTTCTAAAGCAGTCAGGGCCTCGACGGCATCGCTGCCCTCCGCCTTTACGGTTATAAATCCGCCCCGTGAACAAGCCAGCGTAAGGATACCAAGCAGACTCTTGCCATTGACCTCTTGCCCATCGTATTCAAAGAAAATTCGGGACTTGAATTTATTCGAAACCGCCACGAGCTTTGCCGCCACCCGGGCATGGATTCCTAACTTGTTATTAACCTCAAGGATCATTACCTCCTGCATGTTAAATCATCAGGGCCAGGGACCCGGCCGTCATGCCATAAAGGATGGCGAGGGGAGACAGGCCTCTTTCCATCGCAAGAAAAGACAGCACTACCGCCGTGAGTACCGCGATACTAATAAGCGGTTGCATCCATATTCCTGAGTAGGCATTGGCGATCCCCTGCCCGAGCCATGCAGCAGCAACTGCAAGGCAAAAAACAGTTCCCCAACGCATGAAGCGTGCCAATCGTGGCAAATTCCACGACTGTATATAGGTAATTCCCTGCCAACCTTGCCGGTAACCCTCAAGGAAACCCTTAAGACGTATCCATATTTGCAGAGGATCAAAAAGTAGCAACAAAACAAAAGGGCCCCAGACAGAACCTTGATAGGCTATGGCGGCGGCGGCGATACCGACGAGTGGTCGAAGACTTCCCCAGAAAAAACTATCTCCGATGGCAGCATAAGGACCCATGAGGGATTTTTTCAGTCTTGATATTTCCGAGGTGTGGTCATGATGTCCATTAGCGGCCTCCAACCTGATAACCGAGCCGAGTACGGCGCCTGACAAGTAGGGATGAGTATTAAAATATTCAAGATGTCGGACAAGAAATGAAGAGATGCTTTTTTCGTCTTTTCCCATTCTCTGAATAAGAGGAAGAATGGCAAAGGCAAATCCCAAGTTTTGCATTCTCCGGAAATTCAGCGATGCCATAATAAAAAGTGACCGTAAAAAAAACCCGGTCAAATCTGATGCCTTCATCCTTCCTCATCTTTCCCTGCCGATACAGGCCTGCAAACCTGAGATTCGTAACACGGAAATCCTGTTAAGTCAATTCATTCCCCTTTATCCTTGACAGAGGTATGATTATTTGTTAGTAATTTCAACTTTTTTTTTGAGGTGAGAAAGATGATTTGTCAGACCATCAGGACGGGCACAGATTGTGTGTTCATGAAGAATAAGGGATGTGATTTCAAAGACGGCGCCTGTAAGACCATCATTGAAAAGTGCGAGGGATGCGGCCGGATCATCGATCTGGAAACAGGCCGTTACTGTAAGGTTTATATGGACCCGGCCAGCAAGTGGCTCATGGGAAATTGCGTTACCGCAACCCACGTAAAACTTGAAATAAAAGAGGCTGCCCAGAAAATAAACCCGCTGAAGGCATCAAAGCGGGCAAGCCGAGCAAAAAAGAAGAAATAAAATAAATTCCAAATCCAAATAAAATACAAAACCAAGGAGGAGGCAAGGCAGAGGCGACGCAGGCGTCTTTTTCGTGCGTCGAGGAGCCCGTTGCCGATGCCAAAGGACAATGGCGCTTTGGTTTAGATTTTGGATAACAGAAACGACAAAGGGAGTCCGCACCCCGCCGGTACGGACTCCCTTTGTCAGGAGATAATTTCTCTGATCTGCCTCAGCATGACCTTGACAGCCGTCAGGAGCTGCCTTTCCTGGGACACGGCTCCTTCTTCCTGACAGGTAATTGCTCCCCTTCTGGAAAGCTGATTCTTGGCGCCTTTGATCGTAAAGTGATCTTTGTAGAGAAGATCCCTGATGATCAGCAGCTCTTCCAGATCTTTTCGCCGGTAAAGCCGCTGGTCTGATCTCGTGCGGACAGGCTTGATCGATTTGAACTCCGACTCCCAGTATCTTACGACGTAAGACTCCACCCCGAGGATGCTGCTGACTTCGCCAATTCGATAATAGGTCTTGTCAGGAATCGACACGTCCATACCAGGCGCCCCAAATTACCGGGTTTGCCGGAACTAAACGTTCAGTGCCTTACGCAAAACCTGGCTCGATTTGAAAGTGAGGACGCGGCGAGCAGAAATTTCGATTTCTTTGCCCGTCTGGGGGTTCCGTCCGCGCCGGGACTTCTTTTCCTTCACCACAAAATTCCCAAAACCGGATATTTTTATCTTTTCGCCCCGGCCCAGGCAGTCCTTCATAATATCGAAAACCGATTCCACAATCCTTGCCGAATCCTTCTTTGAAAAACCAAGCTTCTCGTACACGTCCTGAATAATGTCTATTTTCGTCATGGTTCTACCTCCTGTCTTCCGCTATTGTTTATTCTCCCCGGATCTTTGCTCCTGTCGCCTCGACCATGGTTTTAACGATCCGGTTATGGGCCACGTTGATCTCATCTTCCGTCAGGGTTCTTTTGGTGGATCGATACGCAAAGCGCAATCCTAAACTTTTCATACCCTCAGGCAGATTTTCACCCGTGTATACATCAAATATTGCAACATTTTCAAGTAATACTTCATGCTGCTCATATCCGGTTCGGCAGAGGGTTTCTCCTTCCATGGCAACGGGAACAAGAAACGCCATATCTCTTGAACTGGCTGGAAACTTCGAGACTTCCCTGAAGTCAATTTTTCCCTTTGTGAACAAGCGCAGGGTCTCCAAATCCAGTTGAAACACAATGGCGCGGTTTTTCAGATCCATTCTCTCAAGGACATCTGGATGAATTTCGCCTATAAAACCCACCGTCTCCTGGCCGACAAGAATCCGGGATGAACGACCGGGATGGAGAAACGGTCGTGATGAATCTGCCACAAATCGAAGGGGCCGTATTTTTTGATCAGCAAAGAGGGCATCCAGGCAACCTTTGAGATCATAAAAATCCGCACCGACACCCTTGTTATGCCATGAGCCGTCATAACGGTTACCGGTTATGAGACCTCCCACGCAAGACCTTTCCTCGGGCAATTCCCCTTCCTTACGTCGAAAGAAGACGCGACCGATTTCAAACATCTTGAGATCGGCGCAACCGACCCGGGCATTCCGGTTCATTACATCCAGGAGGTTGTAGACAAGGCTTGTCCGCAAAACGGATTGTTCCTCCGTCAAGGGATTACTTATTATCACGAAGTCCCTCAGGGGGTCGTCATTTTTTAACCCGAGTTGATCAGCCGACACGGGATTGATGAAGCTGTAAGTAATTACCTCCGTATATCCCATCCCGGTAAGGGCAGAGCGTAAAGCCCCCTCCAGAACCTGCTCGGGGCTTTCTCCCGCCGGCATACCGGCAGCGCCGGGCATTGTTACGGGTATATGGTTAAAACCATAAATACGGGCGATTTCTTCAATGAGATCTATCTCTCTTGCTATATCCACGCGGAAGGTCGGCGGCGTTACAAGATAATAGGCGTCATCCGCCCGCAAGACTGTCATTTCCAGTTTTTCCAGAATCCTGATCATCTCCGCTGCCTGAATATCGATCCCCAAAACCTCATTGACCCTTTTTGGCCGCAAAGGGATGTCTTTTGCTGACTCGATCTGCCGGGGATACTCATCTATGGAACCCCTGCATACTGTTCCGTCCCCCAGGGCCGCCATGAGTTGGGCTGCTCTGTTCAAGGCCCGCACAACTCCCTCTGGATCAATGCCCCGCTCAAACCGGAAGGCGGCATCGGTTCCCATCCCGAGCCACCGGGAAGAACGGCGGATGGACGGGGGATGGAAATAGGCGCTCTCCAGGAGAATCGTACTTGTATCGTCTTTCACTTCCGAGTTCAAACCACCCATGATCCCGGCAATAGCTACGGGTTTGAAGCCATCGCAGATCATCAGGGTATCCGACCTCAGAGCCCGGTCCTTTTCGTCAAGGGAAACAAAATGCTCACCCTCCCGGGACCGCCGCACCACGATACGGCCCTCCTCAAGGAAGCGGTAGTCAAAGGCATGCAGGGGCTGACCCAATTCCATCATTACAAAATTCGTTATATCGACGATATTATTGATCGCCCGCAGCCCGACGGCCTCCAGGCGCTCCCGCATCCAGGATGGGGATGGCTTAATGGTAATATTTTTGATGATCCGTGCCGTGTAGCGGGGACAAAGGTCGGGATCCATGATTGAGACCGAGGTTATACCGACGATGTCTTCGCTGTTCTCGGTTACATCTATTTCTGGATAGCGCAGGGTTTTTCCGGTAATTGCCGCCACCTCCCGGGCAATACCGATGATGGACAGACAATCGGCGCGGTTGGGAGTGACGCCGATATCCAGCACTGTATCCTTCAGCCCCAAGGCGTCCTTAAGATCCATGCCGAGAGTGAGATCCGGCGACAGGACCATGATCCCCGTATTGTCTTCACCGATGCCGAGTTCTTCTTCCGAACAGAGCATCCCTTCGGAAACTTCGCCACGGATACGGGAACTCTTGATGACAAATCCACGCGGAATCGTCGCCCCGACCCTGGCAAGGGCGACTGTGTCTCCCGACCGGGTATTGGGGGCGCCGCAGACAATAGGCAGGCTCTCCGTCCCCGTGGTGACTTCGCAAAGAAACAGTTTCTCCGACTGGGGATGGGGACGCACGGAGGTAATT
>DMAT01000388.1 GCA_003451635.1 Syntrophus sp. (in: bacteria)
GCGTCGAGGCAACAACGCCGTTTAATACTTCCACATTTTTTGCCAGCTTGTCATAATCCTTCATCGGCCCCGTGTGCTCCATCAGCAGGATATGGGAGTTCATCCCCAGGATCTTGTTGCGGAGGTCCGTTTCAAAGCCGTTCATCACGGCCAGGACAATGATCAGAGCGGCGACGCCCAAGGCGATACCGCCGATGGACAGGAACGTGATAATGGAGACAAATACCTGTTTCCGCTTGGCCTTG
Organism: Syntrophus sp. (in: bacteria); assembly: GCA_003451635.1. Taxonomy (GTDB): domain Bacteria; phylum Desulfobacterota; class Syntrophia; order Syntrophales; family UBA8958; genus UBA8958. The sequence continues at coordinate 246 of DMAT01000388.1, forward strand.
AGATACCTGAGGCTTATGAAAAATTCAAAAGACATGGATGTCTATATCTCCCTCCCCTTCAAGGGGAGGGGCGGGGTGGGGATGGGGTTATTGGTTCTCAGTTGGGGAAAGAGAATCACGTCCCGAATGGAGGCCGAGTCGGTGAAGAGCATCACCAGACGATCGATCCCGATGCCCTCCCCTGCCGTCGGCGGCATGGCGTATTCAAGGGTCCTGATATAGTCCTCATCCATCTGGTGGGCCTCTTCATCTCCCGCCTCCCGCTCCCGGAGTTGCATCAGGAAGCGCCCCCGCTGATCATCCGGGTCATTGAGTTCCGAAAAGGCGTTGGCGATTTCCTTGCCACAGATGTAAAGCTCAAAACGGTCGGTAAAATCCGGATTCAAGGCATTCCTCCGGGAAAGGGGAGACACCTCTACGGGATATTGGGTGACAAAGGTGGGCTGAACAAGGTTTTTTTCCACCCTTTCCTCAAAAATGATCATGAGGATTTTCCCCAGGGCTTCCTTTTCATCCACTTCCAGCCCCAGCTGCCTGGAAAATAAGACTGCCTGGGACTGATCATCCAAAATGCCGGGTGCGACGTCCAGGTATTGAATAATGGCCTCTTTAACCGTGATCCGCTGCCAGGGGGATTTTAAGTCGATCTCTGTTCCCTGGTACGTAAACTGCAGGATGCCGAAGAGATTGCGGGCGATGAAAATAAAGAGCTCCTCGGTGAGGTCCATCAGGTCTTCGTAGGTTGCATAGGCCATGTAGAATTCCATCATGGTGAATTCGGGATTGTGAAAAGTGGAAATCCCCTCGTTGCGGAAGTTTCTGTTAATCTCGTAAACCCTTTCCAGTCCGCCGGTTACAAGTCGCTTCAGATACAGCTCCGGAGCGATACGCATGTACAGCTCCATGCCGAGGGCGTTATGATATGTCTTGAAGGGTTTGGCCGCTGCCCCGCCGGCCTGGGCCTGCATCATGGGAGTTTCCACTTCCAGAAAATCCCTTTCTTCCATGAAATCCCTTATCAACTTGATGATCCGGCTCCGCTTGTAGAACACTTCCTTGACGTCAGGATTCATGATCAAGTCGAGGTGACGCTGGCGATACCTGGTTTCTACGTCCGTCAACCCGTGCCACTTCTCGGGAAGAGGGTGGATGGACTTGGCAAGGAGACGTATCTCCTTAGCTTCAATCGTCAATTCCCCTGTTTTCGTTTTGAAGATCCTGCCGCTGACATAAACGATATCTCCGACATCAAGGCGTTTGAAGAGGGCGTAATCCTCCTCAGTTATAAGGCCCTTGTGGATAAAGGCCTGCAGCCTTCCTTTGCGGTCCTGAATACTTACAAAGGAGGCCTTCCCGAAATTCCTGATCGCCATCAAGCGCCCTGCCAGAGAAAATGTATCCTCGATCTGGGTCAGGGATTCCTGTTCCAGATCTCCAAAACGGGTCCTAAGTTCCGACGAGGTATTTTTAACCCTCGCATCATTGGGATATAGGTCAATCCCCGCTGCTCGGATGCCGGCTATTTTTTCTTTGCGATTTCTTATTAGTTCGCTTTCTTCCATTTTACAAATGTCCCATCCAAATAAAGTGCATTTTGCTATATTTTTTTCTACCAATAGTCAAGGAGGATTTCTGGATCAGAGTCTACGAATCATATTGCCATAAGGAAAGAAGTTATGTATGGTCAGCGGAAATTGCGATTCCATGAAAAGGAGGACTTATGGTCAACAAGGTCATGCTCATAGGCAGATTAGGTGGTGATCCGGAGGTGAAGTACACGCCGGATGGTCTCATGATTACCAATTTCACGCTGGCAACGGATGAACAGCGGAAGGACAAAAATGGTGAGCGAATACAGAAAACTGAATGGCATCGAATTGTAGCCTTTGGAAAGCTGGCAGAAATATGCGGCAACTATCTGTCAAAAGGAAGGTTGGTTTTTGTCGAGGGGAGGATTCAAACCAGGGCCTGGGAAGACAAGGAAGGAATAAAACGATACACTACCGAGATCATTGCCGCCAACATGCAGATGCTGGAAGCCAAGGGCCAGCAAAAGGCGCAGGGTCCGGCAGCGACTGAGGGATCAACCCCTCCTTACTTCAGCGCCGAATCCCTTCCCGATGATGATGTCCCGTTCTGAGGGCTACTGAAGAAGGGAATGGGGATTATTTAGGCTCGATCTTCTTGCTGTCCGGCGTTACATCAATATCTTCGGTTTCCCGGTTTGCTTTTTTGAAATTCTTTATCCCCTTCCCGATCGCGCCGCCGATCTCGGGAAGCTTCCCGGCGCCAAAGATTATCAATATGATTACGAGTATGACAAGAAGTTCCGGCATGCCAATACCAAACATAAAGAGTCTCCTTTCTGGAGATGACTTGATTTATTAACGCATCCTTAAAGCATTGTTGCGCAGTTGTCAATTCTTTCAAGGAAGAAAATCAAGGGAGCTTGAGGTGCGCAACCTCTCCCCGCTTTCCCAGGGAAGTAAGGGGTTTATCCTGGAATGAGATCAGAACTCCTCCGGCGTTGCCGACATCGATGATAAAAGATTCCCGGGCCGTCCGTTCTATCCGGTCTCCCTTGCTTAGTATCATTTGTTCCGCTTGCTTCTGGTCGGCGGAGATCCTGATCCATGTTTTTTCCACCGCTTCGATTTTCAGATTTAAGATTTGCCCTTGCTTCTGGTCGCCGGCGCCCTGATTCGCAGGTGTTTGCCCGGACGAGGTTACGATGGACGGCGGTGATCCGGCGGGTGCAGCTACGGGAATGTTCGGGGCGGGCGCCGTTGCAGGTATTTGTATAGAAGCCATTTTCTGTGAACTTTTTTGACGGGTGGAGAAGAGATCCATAACATCGTTGACATCAACAAGCACGATTAAAATGATTAAACCGAAGAGCACGATCGCAGCGACTACCCAGAGGAGAAAACGGATATTTCTGATCTTTTTTCCCTTGCGGGGCAGCTCTTTATAGTCTTCCTCCGGTGCATCATTGATTTTATCAAGGGATTTCAGGTAGTTTTCGTATTGTTGCAGAAGGGGTTTGCTGTCGGTTTCAAGGATGCCGGCATAGGTCCTGATGAAGGTTCTCGCGTAAACCGGTTCGGGAAGAAGGTGGTAATGTTCTGCTTCGATGGCTTCAAGATTGGTTACGGTGATTCTCGTTACTGAAAAAACATCCTTCAGGGTGAGTCCCCTGCCTTCCCGGATAAGCCTGAGATCGATAACTCCCGGCTCTTTGTTGACGTTGGTGATTTCTGTAAATGTGGGCCCACCGCCTCCCCGGAGAAGCTTGAGATCGGTAACTTCCGGGGCTTTGTTGACGGCGGCTGTTTCTGCTGATATGGATTCCGAGGATTTCATGTCTGCATTCCTTGTCACGTTTTTGTTTAACATCAATTACGAAGCCATGCAAATAAAATGATTGAAGGGATTAATAATCATGACTAATATGGAAACAACGAGGAAAATTATGGCAGCGAGTTCCGATTATAAAAGACTGGCCCTCTCGGCGGCGCGTGAGGCCGGTGGCTACTTGAAAGAGCATCTTTATGGCCGCCATCTTGTCCGTTTCAAGGGGGAAATAGATATTGTTACCGAAGCGGACCAGCAGGCGGAGAACATGATCATCGCGGCCATTCGTCATCATTACCCTGATCACGATATTCTGGCAGAAGAATCGCCGGCCACGCATACCGGTTCTCTTTACCGCTGGATCATTGATCCCCTGGATGGGACGACAAACTATGCCCACGGCTATCCCGTATTCTGTGTTTCCATTGCCCTGGAGCGGGATGGGATCTGCATTCTGGGGGTGGTATTCAATCCCATGCTGGGTGAGATGTTTGTGGCGGAAAAAGGGCAGGGCGCTTTCCTCAATGACAAACCCATCGCCGTCTCGGAGACGACGGAAATATCCCGGAGTCTTCTTGCGACCGGATTCCCGTACGACATCCGTTTGACAAAAGAGAACAACATGGATCATTTTGAATCGATGGCCCTGAAGGCCCAGGCCATTCGCCGCGCCGGTTCGGCGGCCCTGGATCTGGCCTATGTGGCCGCAGGCCGCTTTGACGGATTCTGGGAATTGAAACTGAGCCCCTGGGATACTGCGGCGGGATGTCTGCTGGTGCAAGAGGCGGGAGGGGTCATTACGGATTTGCATGGGGAAGCATTTACATTGACAGCCCCTCATATCATCGCATCAAACGGCAAGATACACGGGCAGATCCTGTCCGTATTACACGGGGCAACCTGAGGATAAGGACGGAATTTCAGAAGCTATATTCAAACTCCAGGATGATTCTGTCGTTGCGCTGCCAGCGGCCGTAGGTGCTGTCGCTTTGCCCCCCGAAGAATTCTCCCGCGAGTTTTGTGATCAGGCCGTCCCGGAGTTTATATTTTGCCTCCAACCTTTGAAACCTTCCATAATCAACATTGTCGACCTGAAAATTACAGACGAACTGAAAGGACAATTTATTGTTGTACTCGAAGTTGATGCGGCTGAGAATGTCATTACGGCCAAGGCGCGATTTCTTTGAACTGGAGACATAGTTTTCCGCATTTTGAACTCTGGTGATGACCTCATTGGCGTATTCAGCGGTAAATTCGATCTTCTCCATCCAGATCTTTTTGGCGAAGTCATCAAAGGTGTAAGTAAACCCGCCCACATAATTGAAGTAGTCGTCATCCTTCCGGTCGTAACTGAAATTATAGACAACCTCCCCATGAAACTCCCAGCTTTCATAGGTTGTGGAAAAACCGACGGCATAGTCGTCCACCTTCACGACTTCCTTGATGCGCTGGGGTACGGTGGTTCCCGGAGTCGGTCCCGGCACTTGTTCTTCCCGAACGACATAAAAGGGATTGGGGCCATGATAGAAGGAGGCGAAGAGATCCCAGCCGTAAAACCCCTTCTTCTTGAACCGGGCAAAATAGCCGAAGTTGGTATCCGTAACCTTGGCAACATCATCCTTCATGTTGGCGTTGCCCGCATCATAGAGGTCGAATTCCGTGCTTTCTCCCTGCTTCCGTTCTCCCATCCAGCGTGAAGTCTCGCTGGGCGTCTTCTGGGGCTGATACACGGGGAGAAAGGCGGCGGTCAGCGTCGTTGCTTCCGCTACGTCGAAGTCCATTCGCGCCTGCCAGAGGTTGAGATCCTTGACGTCCATGGGATCATTGAGATCCTGAGGCCGCATCCGGTCGGAGGGCAGGTACAGTGTGGACATGCCGTTGGTGATGGTCTTTTTTCCGATAAGAAAGTTGAAGCTGTCCCGGTTGTAGTTGACATATAAATCACTGATATCCATGATACGTCGTCGTCGGTCCATATCCTGCCAGAACTCACTGAAAGAGGTGCCGGAATAGGTGTTTTCCTCGTTGCCGTACTCGACCCAGCCGCCGACATTAAGGGCGAAGTTTTTGTAGCTGATCTTGTCGGAAAACTTGAAAAGGGCTTCGCCGAAATCGTTTCTTGTATCCGCTCCATCCCTCTCCGGAGGATTCTGCCAGTAATGCACCCCTCGCAGGCGGAGGCTGCCGTGAAAGTCGTCCACAAGCTTTGAGAGAACGGTCGGCTGTTTTGCTGCGATGAGGGGAAACTTCTCTTGCCCCTTTTGCTCAGGGGGGGCCGGTTCCGCCTTATCCATCTCCTTGAGGAGATCGTCTTCCTGGAAGCGGTAGTCCGTCTGCCCCCACGAGAAAGGAGGGCAGAGGAGGCAAATAACCAGCAGGAAGGCCAAGCTTTTGAGAAACGGGTTCATTCTCATCTGTAAAGCACTCCTTTACTCCAGATGTTTGCCTGACAGAATAAACTGTTCCGTGAAGGTGGAATCGGCCATATTGACGTTTATTTTTCGGGACCTCGTCGTCGTCGCCGTTTTGTGGCTCTTTTCCATATTGTTCATGATCGTCTGCATGGGACGCATGACGGCGCCGCCTACGCTGGCATACTTGTAGTTGTGTTGGGTTTTCTGGTGCTTGTCACGCCGGTCATAGAAATCCGTCTTCAGTGTGATCAGGTTGACCTTTTCGATCCACATGATCCGCTTGGCGTAGCCGGTTTCCTGTTTTTTCTTGTCGTTAGCGGGAAGGGCCTCGATCACATAACAGTCATAAGCCTTTCCTTCATGACTGAACTGTTCCGAGCGGAGGATGTTGTAATTGAAATTATCAAGGTCTTCCGGTTCCATGTCTTCATAGGTAAAGTCGGTGCCCATGAAGTAGTTTCTCTTTCCCGCCTTGGCAATTCGTTGCTCAGATTTCTTGGCCGGCAGGTATAGCCACTGGTCGTTGTCTCCGCCTTTTTTCTCCCAGGTCCGCAGGGCCGTCCCGCGGATGTCGCCGGGGCTCTGAAACACCACGAGGTAGCGGTGCAGATCTTTGCCGACTTCCTTTGCATAGCGCACGACCTGGCGGTTTTCCT
>DMAT01000097.1 GCA_003451635.1 Syntrophus sp. (in: bacteria)
GGGAAATGGGCAGGGCGAGACTGGGGATGATCGTCGCCGAGAGGTTGCGGAGAAAGAGAAAGATGACGAGGACGACCAGGATCAGGGCAATCAGGAACGTAATCTTCACATCCCGGACGGATTCTTTGATGGATATGGACCGGTCGTAAAGGATATCCAGCGTCACGGACGCCGGAATTTCCGCCCGATATTGAGGAAGTTGATCTTTGATGGCCTGGACAACCTCGACGGTGTTCGTGCCGGGCTGGCGTTGAACGGCCAGGATGATGGCCCGGTCGTCGTTAAGCCAGGAAGCCGCCTTGTCGTTTTCCACGCCGTCCATGACGGTTGCCACCTCGCTGAGCCGCACCGGGGTATTATTCCGGTAAGCAACGATGAGGGGCCGGTAGGCTGCCGCGTCCGTAAGCTGTCCCGAGGCCTGGATGGCAAAGGCGCGGTGGGCCCCCGAAAGGTTGCCCACCGGCAGATTGACGTTTCCCGACTGGATGGCCCCCACAACTTCATCGATGCCGATGGAGCGGCTGATCAGGGCCTTTGGATCCACGCGGACGCGGACGGCGTACTTCTGGGAGCCGTAAACCTGAACCTCGGCCACACCGGAGAGCATGGAGATACGCTGCGCCAAATGGGTGTCGGCATATTCATCGACCTTGGAAAGGGGCAGGGTGGGCGAACTCATGGCCAGGTAGAGAATGGGCGACTCGGCGGGATTCACCTTCCGGTAGGCCGGGGCCGTCGTCATGTTCTGGGGCAGATGGCGGGTCGCCGCCGCGATGGCCGTCTGGACGTCCTGGGCTGCGGCGTCGATGTCCCGGTTCAGATTGAACTGGATGGTAACCTGGGTGACGCCCATGGAGCTTATGGACGTCATGGAATCGATGCCGGATATGGTTGCAAACTCCCGTTCGAGAACCGTGGCCACGGCGGATGCCATCGTTTCCGGGCTTGCACCGGCAAGATTCGCCGAAACACGGATCGTTGGAAAATCCACTGTCGGCAGCTCGCTTACAGGCAGGGCCCGATAGGAGACAAGGCCCACAATGAGGATCGAGATCATGACCAGGGTGGTCATAATGGGACGGAGAATGAAGATCCGAGAAATATTCATGCTATTGCTCCGTCGCCATTTCAGGGTGACTCTTTAATGCTTACCTTGGCCCCCGGAACCAGACGCAAGTGACCGTCCGTCACCAGTTTTTCTCCTGTCTGCACCCCCTTGAGAATGGCCGTTTCACCCCTGATCACGGCCCCCGTCGTCACGGGCCTCATGTCCACCGTATGGTCGGACTTGACCACGAATACATACTGGCCCGTCTGGCCCTTCTCCACTGCCTGGGAGGGGACCATGACAATGTTCGGTTCCATGTCCAGCGTCAGCACCACATTGACAAACTGGCCCGGCCAGAGCCGCTTTTCCCGGTTCGCAAAGGTCCCCTTGAGGGTGATCATGCCCGTTGCCCTGTTGACGGCGTTATCGACGAAGGTGAGCTCCCCTTTTTCGGGGCGTCCATCCCCGGGGATCAGGGCCTCGGCGGGGAGCTGCCGCCGCGCCTGGTAGGTCTTGATGCGCGCCAGTTCCTTTTCGGGAACGGTGAAGGTAACATAGATGGGCTGTATCTGATTGATTACGACTACTTCCACGTCGTTGAGCTTGACGATGTTTCCCCGATTAACTTTTAAAGATCCCGTCCGGCCGTCAATGGGGGAATGGACGGAGCAGTACTGAAGCTGGACGCGGTTGCTTTCCACAAGGGACTTATCGGCGTTCACCGTTGCTTCCAGGGCGGCCAGGTTAGTTTTCACCTGGTCGTACTGCTGTTTTGCCACGTAGCCTTTTTCCACCAGGAAGGCGTAGCGGCTCGACTCTTGTTGAGCATGTTGCAGGTGGGCCTTGTCCCTGATCAGATTGGCCTCCGCCTGCTTTAATGTCTCCTCATAGGTGCGGCAGTCCAGCTTGAAGAGGGGATCGCCTTTTTTCACGTCCTGGCCTTCTTTGAAATAGACCTGGGTAATCTGCCCCGTGATCTGGGTTTTTACAGAGATGGTTTGATAGGGCTCGACAGCGCCGATCGCCTCGATTTGAATGGGGATGGTCTTCTGGATAGCGGCGGCCACGGTTACCGGCACGGGACGTTTGGGGGGGGGCGATTTTGACGATGAGCAGGCAAAAAGGAAGAACAACAGGGCGACCGGCAGGATCAGTCCTCTGAACACAGGATTTCTAAATAGAAGGTTCATAATCCCCCGTTGCATGATAAATCAATCTGAACACGGTTACGCAGATCATTGCCATCCCGGCATTTCGTTTCTGTACATGAACCGTAAAGAAATCACAAGACCAAACGAAACTGACCAAAATGCGGGGACCCTATTCTTTTAAAAAGATTGCTCGATTTTTTTAATCTGTGATAAATAGCGCCTCCAAATTCATGCCCGTTCGCCTTGGATCTGAGAGTGTTTATGAGCAAGTTCAAGAAGCAGAAAACCAGGGGTCACGAAAGCCCCAAACTGTTGCCGTCGGAGTTTCTCGAACAGAAAGCGGCTGCCGACCTTGACCAGCAGAATTACCGCCGGGCCAAGGAATGGCTGAAAGAGCTGTGTAAACGCAACAAAGAGTTATACCTGCCCCGGCTCGTAGCTTGTTACCAGAGCCTTGCCCAGCAGATGCTGGAAAAAGGTCAGCTTCAGGAGGCGAAAACCGTATTCGAGCAGATAAGGCTCTTGACGGGCCGTTCCGTCGATGGACTTATAGAAGCGCAAAGCCTGACGATTGCTGATGATTATCGCGCTGCCGCGGCAGTATTAGTTAGACGGTATGGTGATGGGAGAACAAATCGGACGGCAGGAGATATAGCCCCTGCAGCGGCAGACGGCAGAGCCCTGGCTGACGCCCTAGTGATCGCCTGCGAGGATATCCCGGAGCTACAGGGAAACCATCCTGATTTACAGAGAGAATTGCTCGCCGTCCGCACCGCCCTTGATCATCTTTGTGCCGAGCGTTTTACCGATGCGCAAAACGAGGTGAAAGTAATCGGGCGGCATTCCATTTTTGCTGACTGGCGGCTTTTCATCAAAGGACTTTGCGCGTTTTATGCCGGGGATGATGCAAAGGCACTGGAAGCGCTGCAGCGGTTTGGTCAGGATTCCCTTCTTTTCAGAGCCGCCCGCCCTTTCATTCATATCATCACCGATGGGGCGACGCCCTTTGCCAAGGATGAGGCCAAGGAACCCTTGCTGGTGGATATTTGCAGGATTCTCCACCGGACGGAACTGGATCACGTCCTCCCACGGGCCGAATACCTCTGGCGCATGGGGCGCCATGCCGATTCCTTTTAGCATGTGTTCAGGATATTGGATAATTTCCCAACAAACGAGCCGGGTTTGCTCCGCACCCTGTCGAAATTCTATTTTCAATCGTTCTTCCACTTAAGCCCCCAACAAAAGGATAAATATTTTCAAGACCTTCACTACATCCTGAAAAAAAGGCCGAACAACGCCGTTGCTAATCTCCTTTATGCCCGGAGCAGGAACCTTATTTTTGAAAGCTACCAAGGATTCAGCGACCATGATTTACTCAAGATCTGGGAAGAATTCCTCATTTGCCATCAACGTGTCGCCGGAGAGAGCAGCAGGCTCCGCTCCCTCGTCTATGCCCATCTTGGAGATCTGTTTGCCCGGGAGGGCGGCGATAATCCATTCGAACTGTGTATTGAACGTAGAAAAAACAAGGGTAATGCGAGAAGCTTTCGATTGGCGGAGGAGGCTTATGAAAAAAGCCTCGCCATCTATCCGGAAGACAAAGACATCCACCTCAAGCTGCTGGGCCTCTATGAAAAAGGTGACATCAACACAAAGCGAAACAAGAAACTGGATGAAATAAGCAGGTTGTTCCCTGACGACAAGGACGTCCTGGCCAAAAACGGCAATTACTGTGTCGAGAGAAAGGCATACCTCAAAGGTATTGAATACTTGAAGAGGGCGGTGGCCCTCGATTCCATGTCGCGATTCAACAGGGAATCCCTAAGCGTTGCCTATATAAAGGCGTCCCTGCATTTTGCCAGGCAGAAGAAGATTCCGCGCT
>DMAT01000262.1 GCA_003451635.1 Syntrophus sp. (in: bacteria)
GGCTGGACGCAACATACAACGGGCAGCCAGATCATCCGCACCATGTCCATGATTCAGCTCCTCCTGGGCAATATGGGTATCGCAGGCGGTGGCGTGAATGCGTTGCGCGGTGAACCGAACGTTCAGGGTTCAACCGATCAAGCCATCCTCTACAATATCCTCCCCGGATATCTGAAAATGCCCGCGGCCTCCCAGGATACGCTTGCGAAGTATCTGGAGAAGAGTACCCCCGTGTCGAAAGACCCCCAGTCGGCGAACTTCTACACGAATTATCCTAAATTCTTTGTCAGTTTTCTGAAAGCCTACTTCGGAGATAAGGCAACGAAGGAAAACGATTTTGGATACAGCTGGTTGCCTAAATTGGACGATGGGAAAGCTTATTCCACGATGCACATGTTCGATAAGATGTATGAGGGCAAGATCAATGGATTTTTCGCCATTGGTGCTGACCCGGCGGTCAGCTCCCCGAATTCCACCAAGGTCAGAAAGGCCATGGAGAAGTTGGACTGGATGGTTGGCGAGAACATTTTCGACAACGAGACCTACCAATTCTGGAGGGGTCCAGGTGTCGATCCCAAGAAGGTCAAGACGGAGGTCTTTCTTCTTCCCGCCTCTGCCACAATGGAAAAGGAAGGAAGCCAGAGCAACAGCGGCCGCTGGATTCAATGGAAGTACAAAGCTGCGGAAGCTCCGGGAGACGGCATGCCAGTAGGAGAGATCGAAATTAAGATCTTAGCAGCGGTCAAAGCCTTGTATGCCAAGGAGGGTGGACCCAATGCAGAAGCTATCCTGAATTTCAAATGGGATTATCTCGACCGCAGCGGACACTTTGATGCTTTGAAAGTGGCCAAACAGATGAACGGTTATTTCCTGAAAGATACGGTCATTGAGGATAAGGCAAAGGGTACGAAAACGGAATTCAAGAAAGGCCAGTTCGTCCCGACCTTCGGGATGCTCCAGGATGACGGCGCAACCTGTGCGGGCAACTGGGTTCATTGTGGCAGTTTCGGCGTGAATGGTGAGAACAAGATGGCCAAGCGCGGCAAAGATGATCCGACAGGCCTTGGCCTCTAGCCCAACTGGGCCTATGCCTGGCCAGTCAATCGCCGTATTCTGTACAATCGTGCCTCCTGCGATCTGAATGGCAAGCCCTACAATCCCAAGCGTAAACTTCTGGAATGGACGGGCGAAGCATGGGTAGGCGACGTCCCCGACGGTCCCTGGCCGCCCCAGGCGGATAAGGAGAAGGGGAAATATCCCTTCATCATGCAGAAAGACGGTATGGGTGCCCTCTTCGGTCCCGGCATGGCCGAAGGTCCCTTCCCGGAGCATTACGAACCCCTGGAAGGCCCCTTGGCGAAGAATCCCATGTCAGGACAGTTGATCAACCCGGCCATCCATATCTTCGATAAGCATAGCGATGTGGACAAGATAGCCAGAGCAAGCGAAAAATTCCCCTATGTCTGTACAACATACTCGTGCACGGAACACTGGTGCTCCGGTGCCCTGACCCGTTGGCAGGCCTGGCTTCTCGAAGCCATGCCGGAGGCGTATGTCGAGATCGGCGACCTCCTGGCCAGGGATCTGGGGATCAGGAACGGCGTGCGGGTTAAGGTATCCTCCATTCGGGGGTCTGTGCAATGCGTGGCGATGGTGACGAAACGTTTTAAACCTTTCCTTATCGAAGGAAAGACAATTCATCAGGTCGGACTCCCCTTCAATTACGGCTGGCTCTTTCCCAAGGACACCAAAGATGACAGCACGAATTTGTTGAGCCCAAGTGTTGGTGACGCGAATACCTTCTGCCCCGAGTACAAGGCGTTCATGGTCAACGTAACCAAGTTATAGGAGGAAAGAGACTATGAAGAGACCTGAACTAGTAAAATTGATAGACACCACGCTGTGCAGCGCCTGCCGGGGCTGTCAGGTGGCATGCAAACAATGGAATGAAATGCCGGGTCTGAGAACAAAACAGATAGGCAGTTATCAGAATCCCCCGGATTTGCAGTGGAACACCTGGACGCTAATCCGCTTTCAGGAGTATGTAAATGATAAGGGGGCATTCAAGTGGCTCTTCCGGAAGGACGGCTGCATGCACTGTACCGATGCGGCCTGCGTGAAGGTCTGCCCCAGTGGCGCCCTCCACCATACGGAGTTCGGAACGGTGGGATTGAATTCCTCCCGCTGCATCGGCTGTAAGGAATGCGTCTCCGCCTGTCCCTTCGATATCCCCCGCTATAGTCAGGAGACGGATAAGATTTACAAGTGCGACCTCTGCTACGATCGTCTGCGGAACGATGCATTGCCTGCCTGCGTCAAGACCTGCGGCACGGGGGCGCTGACCATCGGCGGTAAGGATGCCATGATCAAAAAGGCCTACGCCCGGGTCAAGGAGCTGGGCGGCGACACCAATGTCTATGGCGACAAATTTGTCGGCGGGACCCATGTCCTGTACGTCCTGGACGAGAAGGCCAAGGTTTATGATAACTTGCCCCGCGATCCTTCGGTTCCCTTCTCGATCATTGTCTGGAAGGACATGCTGAAGCCCCTGGCTTTGCTGGCGGCGGGCGGTGTGTTAGCTGGGTCGTTCCTCCATTATATCCTCCATGGACCAAAGCTGCCCGATGAGCCCGGCAAAGAAGAAAAGGGAGGTGAATAAGCCATGAGAAAGGGATTAATTCAAGCAACAGACGGTTTTGAGCGGATTGTCCACTGGAGTCTGGCCCTGTCCTGCATCGCTTTATGTGTCACCGGGTTGGGGATGATGTATCAGTCCTTGAATTTTATCGGCGACATGATGGGAGGTCTCAAGTCCCTGAAGTACGTCCATAATTTCACGGGCCTGTTCTTTGGGGTGGCCCTGTACTTCACCATCCGCATGTGGTGGAAAGAGGCGGGTATTTTTTCCATGCCCGAAGATCTGGAATGGATCAGGTGCGCCGGCGGCTATCTTTGGCATGTGGATAAGGTTCCCGAAACGGGGAAGTACAATCCGGGCCAAAAGATGTTCTTTCTGGCCGTGGCGGGATTTGGAGCCATCATGTTCCTCACGGGGCTGGTGATGTGGTTCCCCCTGAGCTTTCCCCCGATGATCGTGCGGTTGATGTATGTCCTCCACGCCTTGGGGTTTGTGGTAATCTTCGCCTTCTTCTTCGTCCATCTGTACCTGGGAACGATTGGTTCCCCCGGATCGCTGGATGCCATGCTGACGGGCTGGGTTAGCCGCGCCTGGTTGAAGAAGCAGCACCCCAAATGGTTGAAAGAGATGGAAGAGCACGGGACGCTGGTTGTCTATGGCGAAGAAAAAACGGCGGCCAAGGGGCACGGCCATTAATGATCAACGGATACCCGTCATAAGCGTTTCATCGTTGGATAGTTTATAAGATGGCGCCACCGTGCAAAACGGTGGCGCCATTTCTTTTCATCCCCGATCCTCTTCCTGTGACTATCTTTGCCCCTTTGTTGGTTGCGACATCGGTTCCTGCATGCTAACGTGCTTGAGAGGTGACAAAGACAATGGAGATATCGGTTATTCTTGCCCATCCGAATGATGGCAGTTTCAACTATGCCATTGCGCAGACAGCGGTTGTACAGCTGGAAGGCAATGGACATAAGGTCTTTTCCCATGATCTCTATAAGGAAGGCTTCGATCCCCTGCTTCTTAGTAAAGAAATCACCAAATACGCGCCGTTGCCGGTGGCTATCGCGGAGCATTGCCGGGAAATCGCCGAGGCAGACGGGATAATCGTTGTCCATCCGAACTGGTGGGGGCAACCGCCGGCGGTATTGAAAGGATGGGTGGACAGAGTCATCCGGCCGGGTATCGCCTATGAGTTTCTGGAAGGCGATTCCGGAGAAGGCGTACCGAAGGGGCTGCTGAGAGCCAAAGCCGCCCTTGTATTCAATACGTCGAATACGGAAATAGCGCGGGAACGGGAGGTTTTCGGCGACCCCCTGGAAACAATCTGGAAGAATTGCATCTTCGGCCTTTGCGGGGTCCCCAACTTTTACCGCCGCATGTTCGGCATTGTTGTTACCAGCACGGAAATTCAGCGAAAAGAATGGCTCGGCGAGATAAGGAGAGATATTGATATGTTCTTTCCCGCTAATCATTTTATCAGTCGCCGCATTGAATAATTATAAGAGAGAATCTGCCAGAGGATCAACATGAGAATAATTGATTGGCTTGAGATGGGCAGGCCCCGGTAGGAGAATATGTCCTCTTTGGCGATGGTATCTACGGGCCGGGCTTGTTTTTCATGCTCCAGCAAACTGAAGCCGAGGCCCAGGGAAACGAACCCCGTTTTGCCGTTTATGGCCCGCTCCGGTGGGACCCGGTAGATGGAAACCTGGATACAGGAGAGGCAGAAGAGGAAGATCAGGATCGCCAGGGAGGTGAGAAAAGTGGCCTTGGTGGCCCTGCCCGTCAATATGGCTTCGCGCTCGTCGCGCTCCCGCATGAAGGTGATCCTGGCTATCACCTGCTCCCGAAACGGTCCGGAAAACATCAACCGGACGCTCAGATAAATGGAAAGGGTCATCCACATTGCAAAGACGAATCCCGCAATACTGTTCATGAACTTAGCGTAGCCGGTGGCATGGCTGACGGCCCCCGTGCTGTAAAGATAAGCAAAAATTGCGAGAGCCGCGAGAGCCGGGAGGCCGTACAAAAAAACCTTCAATAGTATTGAATCAAATCGCTTCATTTTATCTCCTCCTCGATTGAGAAAATGGTATTTATGTCTGTCCGAAAATAGCGGGCGATGCGAAACGCCAACTCCAGGGAAGGGTTGTAGCCACCCCCCTCGATGGCAACAATGGTTGCCCGCGTTACCCCCACTTCTTTCGCGAGCTGCTCCTGGGTCATCCGCTGTACGGCCCGGAAAACATGCAGGCGATTAATTATTTTGAGTTGCGGCAATGATTTGGACATACCCTGCACCTGATGTCTTATTTGTGGTACCGATGTATACTTTATTAAACTTAATGTCAAGTTTATTTTTCTATTTTTTATTAAGCGGGAAAGGGGGATGCCGATGGTCCACGACAAAGGCAGGGGGCAGGGCGGTTTCCGCATATGTTAAATTAGGCATTATTTACTTCTTATGTGATCTCCGGTATAAGCGGAAGCAGAACAAGTTAAATTGCTGACACGCATATTTCCACCGGCTTGCTATGGAAGAGTTACCGGTCAAGGCGGTGGTTAGTATAGAATATTTGTGACCGGCAGACTGCCGTGGAAAGGATTGGTTATGGCTGAAGACATTAAATGGTTCAAGACCCACTGTTCACGTTGGGATCACGGCGGCTGCGCCCTTCTGGTCGGTGTTGAGGATGGTAAGATAACAAAGATCAAAGGAGATCCGGACGGTTACCTGAACAAGGGCTATACGTGTCCCAAGGGCAGGCTTTCCGCTGAGCGGCTTAATCACCCCGATCGCCTCCAATATCCCGTAAAGAGGGTAGGGGAAAGAGGGGCGGGGAAATGGCAGCGCCTCTCCTGGGAGGACGCCTTGCAGGAAACTGCGGATGGTCTCAACAAGGTCAAGGAGAAATACGGAGCCAAGGGGGTCGCTTTCGGCGTCGGGATGCCCAAGGGGCTCGAACATTTCATTTTGATTCGCCTGGCCAATCTTTTCGGCTCCCCCAACGTCATCGCCTCACAGGACATCTGTCATGCCCCCCGTGAGATCACGGGTGTCCATACCTGCGGATTCTATCCTGTTGCGGATCTCCATAATCCCACGAAACTGGTCATGCTCTTTGCCAGCAATATCACCGACACCAACGAAGAGGGACAGATCCGCAGCAACCTTGACGAACAGTTGAAAAACGGCACGGAACTCATCGTCATTGATCCCCGCAACATCGAACTGGTCAAAAAGGCCGGCCTTTGGCTGCGCCTGCGGCCCGGCACGGCCCACGCCCTCGCTTTGGGAATGCTGAACGTCGTCATCGAAGAAGGTCTCTACGACAAGGAATTCGTCGAAAAATGGACCTACGGTTTTGAGGACCTCGCCCGGCAGGTGAAGGATTATCCGCCGGAAAAGGTAGCCGAAATCACCTGGGTCCCGGCGGATCAGATTCGCGCGGCGGCCCGGAAATACGCCGCCGCCAAGCCGGCGGCCATTCAGTGGGGCAATCCCATCGAGCACGATGTGAACGCCTTCCATGTCATCCGCGCCCTCCTTTGCCTTATGGCCATCTGCGGCAACCTCGAGGTGGCGGGGGGCAATGTAAACGCCTACGATCCCAAGATCATGGGCCTGGGGCCGTTTGTCCGGGCCGATCTCATTCCCGATAAGGCCAAGGAGATGATCAGCCGTCATTACGGCGTGATTCCCCGCCTGATGACCATCGCCCCCGCCTTCTTCCGCAGGGCGATCCTGGAGGATGTTCCCTATCCCGTCAAAGGTTACTACGCCATGTGCACCAATCCCATGGTGGCCTGGGCGGATAGCCGTAAAACCTACGAGGCCTTTCAGAAGCTCGATTTCATGGCTGTTGCCGACCTGTTCATGACGCCGACCGCCGCCATGGCCGACATCGTTTTTCCGGTGGCGCACCAGTTCGAGATGAACGACATCGGACACTACGGCATCGGACACGGCATGGTCCTGGCGCGGCCCAAGATCGTCGAACCGCCGCCTGAGTGCTGGCCGGACATGAAGATCATGAACGAGCTGGGCAAGCTCGTCAGCCCCCCCGAGCACTGGAAGGCGGATCATGAAGAATTCCTGGAGGATCTCCTCCAGCCGAGCGGCCTTACATACAAGCAGTTCTGTGAAAAAGGATATTTGAAAGGACCCGACCGCTTCAAGCTTTACGAAGAAAAGGGTTTCCGGACGCCCACGGGCAAGGTGGAACTGCGCCTCAGCACGGCGGAAAAGTTCAAACTCCCCGCCCTGCCTGCTTACGATGGCCTTCCCGAAGAGGAAGATCCCGCTTATCCGCTCATTCTCATCAGCTCCAAGAGCCCCAACTACCTCATCTCCTCGTATCGCTGGGTCAAGAAGATTCGGGAACGGGAGCCCGATCCCTTTATCGAGATCCATCCCGACACTGCTGCCCGATTTGGCATCAAAGAGGGGGACGAGGTCCGCATTGAAACCAAATACGGCGCCATCGTCCAGAAGGCAGTCGTCTCCGACATCGTAGCTCCCCAGGTCGTCAATGCCTCGATCGGCTGGTGGTTTCCCGAAGGAGATCCGGAGAAACAGTTCGACTGGGAGAAATCAAACTTCAATATCCTTACTTCCATTGGGAAACTGGGCAAGGAGTACGGGACGCCGAACATCAAGAACATCGGCTGCCGGATCGCCAAGGCATGATGGCTTTAGTATCTTTTTAAATAGAACGCAATTCAGTGATCGTCGGTTTGTTCGCCTCCGTTGGTTTTGGAAACCAGCGGAGGCGAAAATCGTATAAGCTACGCATTTGTAAGATCCGGAGTTGCATTATGCAATCATGAGAATTACTATCAAAACTTGAAGCAATATTAAAAAAAAGATAATAGGACATGGCAAACAGGTCAAAGGTGAAAGGCCCGGATCATGAAAATTGACTGCCATTGCCACGTGTTCAACAACGACTGCATCCCCGCCGTAGGGCTTTTGCAGAGCCGGTTCGGCATCGTCGTCGAAAGCGGTCTCTTGGATGCCGTCAGCGCCGATGCAGGTGACGAGGAACTCGCCGCCTCCATAAAGCAGCTCGGCGTTCTTCAACCCGGCGGCGAGGCATAAAGAAAGAACAAAAACGGGGAACACTTTCGTCAACGAACAGGAACCGGATACGGGGTGTGGTACATCCGGGACGAGTGGGCACGTGACCATGAAGTCCTCCATCCGCAAGAGGGGTGCGCTTCATAAATCCGGCGTTTACGTGCGGAATGTTCTGTATCTTACTCTGGGAGGTCCCCCAAGTGCCACGGGACTTCACGTGTGAGAGAAATTGGCTGCATAGCGAGAGATCGCTATTGACCGCTTGGCGGAATTCAGCAGATGGCAAGTAGGGCGACAGCAACGATCCGGAATAGAGATCCGGATGGCCTCCTCTTGCCCCTAAAAGACCTGGACAAATGGGTTCGCCGGAGACTGCGGTCATACGTCTGGAATCAGTGGGTTCGTGCGGGAGGAGGGGAGCCGTGAGGCTCCTCCCTATCCCGATTAATATTCCTTTGGATATGGGCAATCCAGAATGAATTGGACTTATTGTTTGAGTGGCTTGATCCCGAAAGGTACGAACCACCGCAGTTAATTGTTTTGTTAAGGCCCCTTTTGTGCTATTAGATGCCTGTTTGCGGCGTCAATGGGCATCATCCCGGGTGACTTGTCCTCCCATAGCCGTTACGCCGTATCGAGACCGGTGATCGTGTATCAGGACTTCAGGCATGTGCGTATAGCACGGATAAGAATGGGAACCGACCTTATTGCAAAGAAAACCGACCGGGAAGGAGACGAAGACACCGGCGGGAGACTATCCTGCACCCGCCGCCAGACCCTGATCTGGGGCGGGGCCTCCATCGTCGGCCTTTCCGCCCTGGGGACCGCCTTTGACGAGGGAACGGACAGGCCCCTGATCATCATGGAGCAGGCCCTGGGGATGATCGTCGCCGATCCGGTGCTATGCGTCGGTTGCGGTCGCTGTGAGCTCGCCTGCACGGAGTTTAACGACGGAAAGGCGGCGCCGTCGATCTCCCGCATCAGGATCGACAGGAATCTCAATTTCGGCCCCCGGGGCGTCCCGGCCTGGCGCACCGGGCAGGGCAACTACGGTAACGGCCTCATCGTCCAGGACCTCTGCCGGCAGTGCCCCCACCCCGTTCCCTGCGCCAACATCTGTCCGGAAGACGCCATCATCCTTTCCCCCGTCAACAACGCCCGGCTCATCGATCCGGAGAAGTGCACGGGCTGCAAGATATGCCTCCGGGCCTGCCCCTGGGAGATGCTCGCCTACGATCCGGAAACCCGGAAGGCGACGAAATGCCATCTCTGCGCGGGGAAACCGAAGTGCGTGGAGGCATGCCCGGCGGGGGCGTTGAGTTATGTCCCCTGGTACAATCTGACGGGAAAGATACCTCCACGCAACCCGGACCTGCGCCTGCCTTACCCGGAGCGCCGCGTGAGCTGCCAGGAATGCCACCTCCCCGGACAGTTCCAGAACATCCGGGAGGTGGGAGCCATGATCCGGGGGATGCTGGGCGGCCGGCCCGCCGCCCCGGCGGGGGGGGCCGGATTCAAATGGATCGACATGGCCGGGGCGGTCCTCGTCCCGGTGGCCATCGGCTCCGTTCTGGTCCATGCCCTGTTAAGGAGGTTCCTGAAACGATGAGACAGCCGCCCCTCCACCTCCTGCCGCTCAGGATCTGGCACTGGCTGAACGCCGTGATCGTCCTTGCCCTCCTGGGGACGGGCCTCTATCTGCGCCTCCACGGAATGGCGGTCATTCAGCCCCACGACCCGGTGCTGCTATGGCACAAGGGGATGGGCCTGGCGATGATCGTCACAACCCTCTTCTGGTTCATCTATGCGATCACGGGGGGCAACCAGATACACCACTACGGGATCAGGAAAGGGGACCACCGGCATATGGCCGCCCAGGCCCGCTATTATCTCTTTCACATCTTCACGGGCGGCGAAAACCCGTTCCGTTCCTCCGCCGCCGCCAAGTACAATCCCCTCCAGAAGGTTGCCTATACGGCCGTGATGTTCCTTTTTCTCCCCGCCCAGGCCGTCACGGGGCTCCTGTTCCTGAACATCCCTCCCCTGCGGGAGCAGCTGCTGGCGGGAGGCCTCATCGGCCCTTTGGGGGCCGTCCATGTCCTCTGTTACTATCTGCTGTTGTTGTACCTCATCGTCCATCTCTACATGGCCTCCCTGGGGGCGACGGTCTTTTCCCACACGAAGGCGATGATCACGGGATATGAGGAAGAAGATGCCGGCCGTGGCCAGGAGGCAGGGGTAGCCGCCGGGAAGGGGGGACGGGCATGAGCCGCTACGGGGGCTGGGCCGGCAAGGTCCTCCGGGTCGATCTGTCCACGGGGCGGATCGGGACGGAAGACACGATCGACCTGTATAAGGACTATCTCGGCGGTACGGGGATCGGCTACAAGGTGATGTGGGAGGAGGTCCCCCCCGGGACGAAACCCTACGACCCGGAAAACAGGATCGTCTTTGCCGTCGGCCCCCTGGCGGGGACGGGGGTCCCCTGCAACGGGCGAACGGCCGTCACGACCCTCTGGCCCACCTGCTGGCCCATCCCCCTCGTCGCTTCGGGACACATGGGGGGGCATTTCGCCGCCAAGCTCAAATACGCGGGCTACGACGCCGTTATCATCCAGGGGAAGGCGGAGCGCCCCGTCTGGCTCATGATCGCCGATGACAAGGTCGAGCTGCACGACGCCCGCCGGATCTGGGGTCAGGGTATCCGCGCCGCCACGATGGCCGTCGCCGAGGTCATGGCGCCGGACGCGGTGGTGGCCGCCATCGGCCCGGCGGGAGAGAACATGGTCCCCATGTCCGTCCTTATCAACTCCGTTTCCCACTCCGCCGGGGGCATCGGTTCGGTCATGGGGTCCAAGAATCTCAAGGCCATCGGCGTCCGGGGCACGGGAAGCGTCCGGATTGCGGGAAAGAAGGAGGACTGGGAGCGGCTCATCAAGTACCACCTCTCCCTTTTGGGGGGCAACAACCAGCACGTCGTCCCCAATTCCCCCCAGCCCTGGGCGGAGTTCTACGACCCGAAGTCCAGGTGGAACGCCGCCCGGGGTCGGCGCTGGGGCAAGGCCGGCCATCTGGTGGATACGGGGACCTGCGATCCCCGGCAGGCAAACCGGATCGCCTACCGGTCGAACATGGCCGCCTTTTTTATGGGAGACGACGCCTGGCAGTACACCGTCCGGGGAAACGGCTGCACGAGCTGCCCCATCCGCTGCCACACCATAACGAAGGTCCCCCGTGTCACCGCCAAATACGGCATCCCCGCCGTGGGGCAGAATACCTGCGTAGGTTTCATGTTCGGCAGCGCCTTCTTCAAGGACCTTCCCGGAGGCCTCCGGGGCAAGACCGGCCTGGAGGCGTGTATGGTCGGTATGCACCTCGCCGACGACCAGGGGATCTGGTGCAATTACATGCAACTCCAACGTGATTTCGTGAAACTCTACTACGGCGGGGTGATCAAAAGGAAGCTGGGGGCCCGGGAGTTCGCCAGTTATCCCTGGGATAAATACGAGGCGGGAGATCCCGCCTTCCTCTTCGAGCTCCTGCCCCGGATCGCCAGGAAGGAGGGAGAGCTGGCCACGGTCCTTGGACTGGGCACGGGCTACCTTCTGGAGCGCTGGGGCCTCTCCGAGGAGGAATGGGGAAACGACAAGGACCTCTCCTACTGGAAGATGGGCCATCCCAAACACCACGCCTCGGAAGAGACGGGGCAGTGCGGCCTCCTCATCAATCTGATCTACAACCGCGACGCCCAGTGCCACTCCCATACCAATTTCATCCGCAACGGCCTGCCCCTGCACGTCCAGAAGCGGCTGGCCGCCGAGACCTGGGGGGACCCCGAGGCCGTGGACGCCCTGGGGGACTACCGGCCCATGCACCCGGCCAAGGCCCGGATGGCCAAGTGGGCCCTCCTCCGCAAGGAACTCCACGATTCCCTCTCCCTGTGCAACTGGATGGGTCCCTGGGTGGCCTCGCCGCTCCGGGAGCGGGGCTACCGGGGCGACGACTCCCTCGAATCGATGCTCTACTCACTGGCGACGGGGGACGACAAGGACCGGGCGGAACTGGACCGGGTCGGGGAGCGCATCTTCCTTCTCCACCGGGCGCTGACGATCCGCGGCATGGGGACGAAGGAGATGCGGACCCNNCCGCCACGACAAGATCCCCGCCTGGGTCTATATGGACAAATCGGGAAAGGCCCCCTTCACGAAGGGGACGACCCGCATGGACAAAGAGGACATCCGGGCGGCCCTGGACATGTTCTACGACGAACTGGGCTGGGACCGGGCCACGGGGGCGCCGACCCGGGCGACCTACAGGAAATTCGGACTGGCGGACGTCGCGGCAAAGCTGGCCGGACAAAACCTGGTGCCGGAATGAA
>DMAT01000403.1 GCA_003451635.1 Syntrophus sp. (in: bacteria)
ATGGTCATTGAAGATACAGCCCACGCCATTGGCACTTACTATAAAGGCGTCCATGCCGGCGGCTTTGGCTGCCCGGCGGTCTTTTCCTTTCATCCCATCAAGAATATTACCAGCGGCGAAGGGGGTATGATCACCCTATATGATGCTGAACTGGAAAAGCAGCTCCGCCTCCTGAGGTTTCACGGCATTGAACGGGACGCCTGGAAGCGCTACGGCAAGGGAGCAAACCCGGATTACGACATCCAGCAGCCGGGCTTCAAGTACAACCTCCCGGATATTTTAGCCGCCATCGGCGTGGCACAGATGTCCAAGTGGCGGGTCCTTAATAAGCGCCGGCTGGAGCTGGCCGGCCAATACCTGACAGGGCTGAAAGATGTCGCCGGTATTGACCGGCCCGGAAGCCCCGCTTATGATCACGTCCATTCCTGGCATCTCTTTGTGGTGAAGATGACGGCGATGAGCCGGGGACGATTCATGGAGCAACTTTCAGATTATAACATCGGTTATGGCCTCCATTTCCCGGTGACCCATCGCCTGCAATATGTTCGGGAGAGTTGTGGAGATATCGCTGCGACGCTGCCGGAGACGGAACGGGCCGCCGATCGGATTCTTTCCCTCCCCCTGTATCCCGGCATGGCCGATGCTGACGTCGCCTATGTTTGCGATGTGATCAAAGAGATTCTGAGGAAAGGATGAAGAAGGGGATAAAGGACTTGCCTAATGGGGGGAAATGTGACTCAATGTGGCATCTATTTAATCGAGAAGGGTATTTGAAAAGAAAGGCATGAATAAAACGCCCCCGCTGATATCTATTGTTATTCCAGTCTATAATGAGGAAAAGAACCTGGAAGCCCTGATCGGCCGTCTCCGGCCTGTAGTGCGTTCCATAGGGAAACCTTATGAGATAATCCTGATTGACGATGGCAGCCGGGATGGATCCCTGGAGATCCTTAAAGGATTTACCAGTGATTCGGATATTAGGGTTGTAGAGCTGACGCGCAACTATGGCCAGCATGCCGCCATTATGTCCGGATTTTCCATTGTCCGGGGTGAAATCGTCGTTACCCTCGATGCGGATCTTCAAAACCCGCCCGAAGAGATTCCCCGGCTCATCGCGGAAATGGAAGCCGGAGGATATGACGTTGTCGGCACTATCCGCAAACAGCGCCAGGATTCCATCTTCCGCCTGGGAGCCTCCCGCCTGATCAATATTGTAGCGCGCCGCATCACCGGCGTTCACATGACGGACTGGGGTTGTATGCTGCGGGCTTACCGCCGTCCCGTCGTGGATCGTATGATCGAGTGTCGCGAGCATGACACCTTTATCCCGGCCCTGGCAACTGTATTCGCCAAGCGGGTCACAGAAATCGAAGTGGCCCACGAGGAGCGTCATGGCGGCAAGTCCAATTATCCATTAACGAAACTCATTAATCTCCAGTTTGACCTGGTAGCGTCCTTTTCCGACTTTCCCATGAAGATGCTCATGTACGGAGGGATCTTCATGTCGATCCTGGGGGTTTGTTTCGGCATATTTCTTGCCGTGGCACGCCTGGTTTATGGAGCGGCGTGGGCGGCCCAGGGAGTATTCACCCTCTTCGCCATTCTCTTCGTATTTGTTGGATTACAGTTTTTTGCCCTGGGGGTCATCGGGGAGTATATCGGGCGGATCTATCGGGAAGTCAGAAAACGGCCGGAATATGTCGTAGCAAATATCCATGAAACATATGACCGGAGTGGGTCGTGAAATCCGTCGTCTTTGCCTACCACAACATGGGCGTCGCCGGACTGGATGCTCTTCTGCGCAATGGATTTGAAGTCGGGACGATATTCTCCCATGAAGACGATCCGGGCGAGAAATGCTGGTTCGCCTCCGTTGCCGACTGGGCAAAGAGCAGAGATATTCCAATTCTATGTCCCGAGGATGTCAATAAACCGGAGTGGATTGCCCAGATCGCAGCCATGGCCCCGGAAACGATATTTTCATTTTACTACCGCAAGATGCTCTGCCAGGAAATACTCAATATACCCGCGAGGGGGGCATACAACCTCCATGGTTCCCTGCTCCCCGCCTACCGGGGACGCGTGCCTGTAAATTGGGTTTTAGTGAATGGGGAAAGGCAGACCGGTGTGACCATCCACAGTATGGTTGCCAAACCCGATGCCGGAGACATGGCGGGCCAAAAGGTCGTGGATATTGCCTTTGAAGATACAGCGGTTAGTTTGTATGAAAAGCTGTGCTGGGCATCAGCGGTGTTGTTGGATGAGGTATTGCCCCTGATTAGGACCGGCAGGGCGCCGCGCATGGTTCAGGATGCCCGCAAGGCCTCTTATTTCGGAGGCAGGAAACCCGAAGATGGTCGTATTGAATGGTCCTGGCCGGCGATGAGGATTTATAACCTCATCCGGGCCGTCACCGATCCCTATCCAGGGGCCTTCTCTTTTCTGCCGGACGGAGCGAAGATACTCGTCTGGTGGTGTTTGCCGGCGGAGGAGGGATCGGGCGCCACTGAAGCGGGAACCGTAGTAGTTGATAACGGGGAGGAAAGGGTTTACGTTGAAGCCGGCAACGGAAGGATCCGCCTGCTGGATATCGAAATCAACGGCAATAGAATCAAGAATGGCGCGATATGGCAATATTTCCGGGAATTTAAGGATATGCCTGTGCTGAGTTAATATCCCTGGAAGGGGAGGAAGAAAAGGGAGTACGATATATATATGAAAATACTTATTTTAGGCGTCAACGGCTTTATCGGACATCATCTGACCAACCGTATTCTGGAAACGACGGACTGGACCGTTTATGGCATGGACCTCGGCGACGATCGCCTCGACCGCGCCCTCTCCAACCCGCGCTTCCATTTCCTGGAGGGCGATATTGCCATCAACAAGGAGTGGATTGAATATCACGTCAAGAAGTGCGACATCATCATGCCCCTGGTGGCCATCGCCACGCCGAAGTTATATGTGGAAGATCCCATCGGAGTTTACAACCTCGACTTTGAGATGAATCTCAATATCATCAAACAGTGCGTAAAGTATCGGAAACGGGTAGTTTTCCCTTCCACTTCCGAGGTTTATGGGGCCTGTCCCGATGCCGAATTCAGTGAAGATGAGAGCTTTCTCGTGGTCGGTCCCATCCAGAAGGAACGGTGGATATATTCCTGCTGCAAGCAGCTTTTAGATCGGGTAATATACGCCTATGGCACCCGGGGACATCTGGAATTCCCCCTGTTTCGCCCCTTCAACTGGGTCGGGCCCCGCCTCGATTCCCTTTTTACCGCCAAAGAGGGCAGCTCACGGGTCGTCACACAGTTTATTGCCGAACTCCTCATGAAGCGTCCCATCACTTTGGTGGACGGAGGGCACCAGAAGCGATGCTTCACCTATGTGGACGACGGGATTGCCGCCCTCATGAAAATCCTTGAGAACAAGGATGATTGCTGTAAAAACGAGATCATCAACATCGGCAATCCGGAAAACAACTGTTCTGTTAAGGAATTAGCCCATCTAATGAAAAAGATATTTATGGCCCATCCCCGCCATTGTCAAGACAACGGGTATTCAGACATCATTGAAGTCCCGGCGGTGGAATTCTACGGAAAGGGTTATCAGGACATTTACACCCGTAAACCAAGCATCGCCAAGGCCAGGAAGCTCCTCGACTGGGAACCGAAGATCGACCTGGAAGATTCCCTGACCAGAACCATTTACTCCTTCCTGGAAGAAAATGAAGCGAACCCTGGGACTGAAGATCGACGTTGACACCTACGAGGGGATGAAAAAGGGGGTTCCGCGCCTCCTGGACAGTCTCTCGGAGCTTGCGATCAAGGGAACCTTTTATCTGAGCATGGGCCCCGATGCCTCCGGTCTGGCGGTTCTGCAACTCCTTAAGAACCCCCGGTTTCTAAAGAAAATGCTCCGCAGCAACGCCCCTGGTTTATATGGCTTCAAAACGGCCCTCTACGGGACCCTGCTGCCGTCGCCGATGATTGCCCTGTCCTTTCCGGGGCTGGTCCGCCGGATTGTGGCAGAAGGCCACGAGGTGCAATTTCATGCCTGGGATCACCGGCGCTGGCAGGACAGCCTGCCCCGGCGGTCGGAGCAATGGATAAGAGACTGGTTTGATAAGGGGATGGCGGCCTTTCGGGACTTAACGGGACAGAATGCGTCCTCCTTCGGCGCCCCGGCCTGGCTGATAGATGATCGGGTTCTGAAGATCGTTGGCACTTACGGTTTTAACTATCTGAGCTGTACGCGGGCCAAGGAAACATTTCTCCATGAGGGGCTGATGATACCGGAAATCCCATCCGATCTGCCCTGTTTTGAGGAACTGGGCGTGAAAACGGCCGGGGAGAGAATTATTGCCCAACTGGCGGACAGCGGCCTCCATGTCCTGCCCGTACACGCCGAGGTTGAGGGGGGCATCTGGAATCAACCATTCATTGATCTCATTCATGACATTAAGGGAAAATCATACGCTTTTAAAACACTCGGTGAAATAAACGATATGTTGTCACGGGATCACCTTTCCATACGAAAATATCGTTTGACCCTGTTCCCGGGACGCTCGGTAGTTTGTGCGGTATGAAGTGATCAGGTTCCAATCTGGGTTGGAAAAGACAATAGGGATTTGTAAATAATGACCTTATCAAAGAAGACATTTATTATTGTTTGTGTAACCTTTATCGGGCTGATGGCTGTTTTGTATTTCCTTACCTCAAGTATATTATCGAAGGGCTTTGATGTTATTGAGGACGACAGCATCAAGAACAATGTCGAACGAGTCCGGAGCGCCATCGATTATGAATGCGAAGCAGTGGATACGACGGCGGGAGATTACGCAGGCTGGGACGACACATATGTCTTTGTTCAGAAGAAGAATGAAAAGTACATTAATGCAAACATGAACAATACTACTTTTGCCCAATTAAAGGTGAATGTCGTTATTATCCTGAACAAAAAAGGAGAAGTCGTTTTTTCAACGGGATATGATCGCAAGGAAGACAAGCAGATTGCTCTTTCCAGTGAGATTATGGAGCATGTCCGTGTCGGGAGCTTTCTGGCCAGTCATGAAAGTATCAAAAGCAATAAAAAGGGGATCTTGCTCTTAAAAAATGGCGGCGTCATCCTTGCCTCACGCCCGATTTTAACCAGTAAATATACGGGACCGATCATGGGAACCCTGATCATGGGACGCAATCTTGACGAGGATATCATCCAAAAGTGGTCAAAATTGACCAGGACCGTACTTTCACTGCAACCGTTGTCTAACGATGGAGTGGGAAAGAAAAAAGAAGCGACGTCGGTGCCGGCAGACATAATAGTCAAAGAAATAAGCTCCGATATCATCGAGGGCGAAACACAGATCCATGATGTCTATGGGGCGCCGGCCTATCTCCTTAGTGTTCGCATGCCGCGACCTGTTTATCTGCAGGAAAAGCGGACCACCCGGTATCTGATTGCCTCTTCCCTCGCTGTGTTCATGATTTTCGCCTTGGCCATCATCTGGTTATTGAAAAAATCGATTATTGCCAGGCTGGTCAAGATTGGGCAGGATGTAAACAAGATCGGTACGGACGCTGATTTTTCCGCCCGGATAACAGTTGCCGGAAAAGATGAACTGACCAGACTGGGAAGCGAAATTAACGGGATGATCGAAAAATTGGAGGAGTCAACCCAAGAGCTTCGCGAGACCCACAATACCTTATATCAGATCAATCAGGTGCTGCTCGAACAGATTGAGGAAAGACAGCGAACCGAAGCTGCCCTGAGGCAGTCGGAAGAACGGTTTTCCGCGGTTTTTAAGGCAAGCCCCACCCCCAAAGCATTGGTTGTCGCAAACGATGCAACGGTGCTCGATGTCAACGAGAGATTCACAAGACTATTCGGATACGCCAAGAATGAGATCTTGGGTCAAAAAAGTGAGGATGTTCTTCAGATCGGGAAAGACGAATGGAACGGTATCGTGGAAAAATTAAGAAAGATGGGTTTTCTGCGGGATGAGTATTCCAGAGTCGTTACCAAGGGTGGCGATATTCGAGAATGCCTGATATCGGCGGAACAGGTTAGTCTGGGTGATGAAGAGGTTGTTATCCTATCACTTCAGGATATGACCGAATACAAACGGATGGAAATTCGACTGCAACGGGCGCAGAAAATGGAAGCATTAGGAGTCCTCGCCGGCGGCGTCGCCCATGATTTGAATAACGTTCTGGTCGGTTTGGTCGGATATCCGGAAATGCTGATGATGCAGTTGAGCCCGGATAGTCCGCTGCGGCGTCACCTCCTGACCATTCAGAATTCCGGATCGAAAGCGGCGGCGATCGTCCAGGATCTGTTGACGTTGGCCCGCCGGGGGGTGCAGACGGACGACGTTGCTCATTTGAATCGGTTGATTTCGGAATACCTTGCCAGTCCCGAGCAGCAGCGATTGGTGAACGATTACCAGGATATCAATGTCATGGTCGATTTATCTGAAGACCTGTTGCCTATTCGTGGGTCGGCTGTCCATTTGCAGAAAACGATCATGAATCTGGTGCTCAATGCCGTTGAGGCCATGTCGGCAGGGGGAACTATCCGCTTAGCGACGAGGAATCAGTATATAGACAAGCCGGTGACTGGATATGACGATGTTCGTGAAGGGGAGTACGTGGTCATGGAGATTTCCGATACGGGACATGGCATTGCTACGGGAGATCTCGAACATATTTTTGAACCCTTTTATACAAAAAAAGTTATGGGTAAAAGTGGCACCGGTCTGGGACTTGCCGTGGTCTGGGGCACGGTGAAGGACCATAATGGGTACGTCGATGTAAGTAGTAAAGAGGGGGAGGGAACCACCTTTACCATTTATCTGCCGGCCGCAAGAGACGCTCTCCCCTCGTCCGAAAAAAGCGAGACCGGCAAAAATATCCTGGGAAAAGGAGAAAGCATCCTGGTGGTCGATGATATCAAGGAGCAAAGGGATCTTGCTAAAATGATGCTCAGCAGTCTCGGCTATAATGTATCAACGGTATCCAGCGGCGAAGACGCAATTGAATACTTAAAACAGCACACAGTTGATCTCATGATGCTAGATATGATCATGGAACCGGGCATTGATGGCCTGGACACGTATAAGCATGTCCTAAAAATTAATCCCCGTCAGAAGGCCATAATTGCCAGTGGTTTTTCGGAAACGGAACGGGTCCGGGAAGCGCAGCGCTTAGGCGTTGGCGCCTATGTCAGGAAACCGTATATTCTGGAACAGATCGGGACGGCCGTGAGGAAGGAACTGGATCTTGAGCACTGACGGCTGACCGTCATGAGAGTTTCACTACGCGAGCCATCCGATATGGACCGCCTTGAAGATATTAACCCGTCTTCTTCAGGCGCTTGGCTTCCTTCTTTTCCTTTACCGTTTTGGCAGGCTTTTTCTTGGTTTCTTTTTTGACGTCCTTGTCTTTGCCCATGATTTATTCTCCTCTGTGGTTTGGTAATCTTTGGATTTCCCATACCCGAACCGAGTTTTTTTCACAACCAAAATCTGCTTCTGAAGCTCTCGGCCGGCCGCTGTTTTCTCCACGAAAATCTTCTTCCCGCTCAGGGGATTCCTTTCTGTGCAGTACATCAATGTGGAGATAGTCGATGGCGCCGGGGTGAAAAGCTGGACCTGTTCTGGGTAGAGGGCTAATTCACGCTCGGCGAAGCGGCGCAGGGATTCCATGTCCGCCTGTGTACAGCCGGGGTGAGCGGCGATGAGGTAGGAAGAGAGAAGCTGCTTCTTGTTTGCGTCTGCCGTAAATTTTCGAAAGAGGTCGCGGAAGATAATCAGCGCTTCGGGCCCCGGCTTTCCCATGCAAGCGAGAACCCGCTCCTCGGAATGCTCAGGGGCGATCTTCATTTGTCCCGAAATGTGGCGCCTTACGACAT
>DMAT01000265.1 GCA_003451635.1 Syntrophus sp. (in: bacteria)
ACCGCCGTGCCCTTAACCGCCGGATGAAACCCGTGGCGGAAGAAAAAGAAATACCTTGACGGTATTTATTCTGTCAAGAGACAAGATGGGCGTGCCCCTCTCCCGAATAGTTCCATCAGCGACTTCCCCGCCGTATCCCGGATCGACTCGTCGTAAAGGGAAGACATTTCATTTGCCTCGGGATTGATCTCAATGCAACGGGCGTTGTTCTCTTTTGCGAATCTTGGGAAACCCGCCGCCGGATAGACAACACCGGAAGTACCGATACTCACGAAGAGGTCGCAGCATCGGATTGCGGCTATGGCCTCGCTCGTCACGCCCTGGTCGAGCATGTCACCAAACCAGATGATATCCGGTCTTAGCCAGCTCCCGCATTTTTCACATTTGTAGCTTTTATACCTTTCGCCGATGTCCTCTGATATGCCATCGTAAGGGCACCTCAAACGCCAGAGACTCCCGTGCAGCTCGATGACGTTCCCACTTCCTGCTCGCTGATGCATTCCGTCGATATTCTGCGTCACCACTGTCACCCGTGGGTGCTTCTTCTCCAACGTGGCGATTGCCGTGTGTCCGGAGTGAGGTTTGCAGGCGAGGACCGCCGCACGTCTCAATTCATGGAATTGTAGGACTGTTTCCGGATTGCCATCAAAGGCATCCTGGCAGGCATAATCCTCCCAGCGGTACTGACTCCAGACGCCGCCGCGTCCCCGATAAGTGGGAACGCCGCTTTCAGCCGACATCCCGGCGCCGGTGAAAAAGACGATGTGCTCATATTGCTCAGGATCAATTGTTTTCATGTTTTCAAACCCCAGGATGGAGGCTACCACGACTCCCCATGTTTCGCAATAACAACAAGATCTCATGTCAATCAAAATAAAAACAATAAATCTTTCTTTATAACTATTGCAGAGAAGATGCTTGCCATAGTAGACTGCCGTGCTTTTCCGGAGCTTCCGGAGGGAATTCGTTATTCTGTGAAAATACAGATGGAGCTGAAGACCATAACGATGACGGAAGGTTGACAAGATGCACGAACTCCCGGTTATGCAGAGTATCCTCACAATTGTATTGAAACACGCCGTCATGCACAACGTGAAAAAGGTACATGCCATTAATCTGCTAGTGGGAAAACTGAGTGATCTCGAAGCTGAATGGATGCAACGCTACTTTGATTACCTGAGTGCCGGCACGATGGCCGCAGGGGCCAGGCTCAATATCGAATGGGCGCCGGCGGTGCTTTCCTGTGAGGTCTGCCAAACCAGGGTTGAGATCAACAAGGTCAACCTGGATGGTATTACCTGCCCTGCCTGCGCAAAAAACAAATTTCAGCTCGTATCGGGCAAGGAATATCATATCAAGAACATGGAGGCTGAGTGATGAGTGAGATCAGGCTTATAGAAATCAAAGAGGAAATTCTTACGGATAATAAGGAAGAGGCCGACAACCTGAGAAGGAAACTGAAAGACCGCGGAATTTTTCTCCTCAACCTCATGTCTTCGCCAGGGGCAGGGAAAACGAGCCTCATCCTCAGAACCATCGAGCAACTGAAAACTAAATTTCGCATGGGCGTGCTGGAAGCGGACATCGACTCCACTGTGGATGCCGAAAAGGTTGCAGCTGCCGGGATACCGGCCGTACAGATCAGGACGGGTGGATTCTGCCACCTCGACGCGGGCATGGTAATGAAGGGCCTGGACGCCCTTGATCTCTCGGTCATTGAACTGGTCATCATCGAGAATGTGGGCAACCTCGTATGTCCGGCTGAGTTTGACACGGGGGCTGTCAAAAACGCCATGATCCTGAGTGTCCCCGAGGGGGACGACAAGCCCCTGAAATACCCGCTCATGTTCAATGTCTGCGATGTGTTGCTCGTTAATAAAATTGATTATCTCGGGCTTTCGGACTTCAGCATGAAGACCCTTCATGAACGGGTCCGCACCCTGAACCCCCGTATAGCCATTATTGAAACTTCTTGTAAAACAGGCGCGGGAATTGATATGTGGTCAGCGTGGTTGGCCGAAGAAATCAAAAAAAATCGAAATCGAAGGGAACATCAATGATGAATGATGAAGCCTATTATAAATTAGCAAAAGTCCTCGATACCTTGCCCAACGGTTTTCCGGCCACGGAAAGCGGTGTGGAGATCAAGCTTTTGAAAAAGATATTTGCTCCGGAGCAGGCTGATCTATTTTGTCAGTTGCGGCTGACCTTTGAAACCACCGAACAGATTGCAGCGCGCACGGGACTGCCACTGGAAGATCTGGAGAGAAAGCTGATCACGATGGCCGGCGGGGGGCAGATATTCATGATCAAGATGAGCAAAATGCGTTATTTCAGGATGTTGCCCTGGCTTTTCGGAATCTATGAATTTCAGCTTAATTGTCTTGATAAAGAGTTTGCGTTACTGCACAAGGAGTATGAACCCTTTTATCATCGGCAATTCTTCTCGCAAAAACCACAACTCATGCAAACTATTGCTATTGAGGAGAGCATTCCCGTCCATCAGGAGGCGCTGCCTTACGAAAAGGTTTCGACGATCATTGAAAACAACCAGTCCTTTCTTCTGAATGAATGTATCTGCAAGAAAGAGCGGGGGTTACTTGATCAACCCTGTGACAGACCTCTAGAGGTGTGTCTTTTTATGGCCCCTTTTCCCGGTGTTTTCGACAAGTCCCGAACCGGACGTGTCATTACCAAGGCGGAGGCTTATGAATTACTGAAAAAAACAGAAGAGCTGGGGCTTGTGCATCTGACGAGCAATGTACAGTTGGGGCAGATTTATATCTGTAACTGCTGCAAATGCTGTTGCGGTGTTCTCCGGTCCATCAACGAATTCGGCATCCCGGCCCCACTGGTTATCAATTCCCACTATTACGCCGAGATCAAGCCCGATGAGTGCACCGGTTGTGGAATCTGTGCCGATGAACGTTGTCAGGTAAATGCCATCACCGAAGAGGAAGATGTCTACCGGATTGTTCAGGAAAGGTGCATCGGTTGCGGGTTATGCATAAGCACCTGTCCAATGGAGGCGATCCGACTGGTTCACAAAGATCAGGCAGGGATTGCGCCGCCTCCTTTAACCGAGGATGCTTGGTTTGTGGCGCGGGGGGCTGCCCGGGGTGTAGATTTTTCTCAATTCAGATAATGGAGCAGAGATTATTATAAATAATTCCGAAACACCTTGAATATGATTGCTGCATTCATAAGCCCGGCGAAAATCATTTTTTATCTGATCGTTCTAATCAACAGCTATGCTGCTGTCTATTATTCCAATTTTCTGTTTTTTTACGTTCGAGACCATTTCGGGTTCACAGGATTGGAGAACCTGCTCCTTGCCGCTCTCAGCGGGTTTGTTTACATTTTCGCTGCCTGGCAGGGCGGGGCGTTTGCAGAGCGTTTCGGCTACGTGCGGGGTCTTTATGTAGGGCTCATGGGCGTTGCCATATCGCTGGCGGCGGGACTGCTCTGGGATTCCGTCGTTGGGCAGGTCATTGTTTTTGCAGCTTGGACGTCTTCCATATGCTTTACCTGGCCGGCCCTGTCGGCCATTGTCAGTGAAAACAGCGGTGCGCGCCTATCGGTCATGGTGGGGATATATAATATCACTTGGGCGGTGAGCGCCGCAGTAGCTTACTTTACGGCGGGTCTCCTTCTGGAGCGCCTCGGTATGGCAAGCCTTTTTTGGCTTCCCCTGTGTCTGGTGGCTCTCCAAGTGGCGCTGGTCTTCCTCGCCGGGCGTTTGCGGCAAAAGGGGGAAACCGTTGCGCCGGTCGCAATAGAAGCGACGGAGCCAGGCAGACCGACCGATTCACGGCGGCTCCTGCACATGGCCTGGCTGGCAAATCCCCTCTCCTACGTTGCCATAAATACCGTACTGCCCCTGATTCCGTCCATCTCGGTGAGCCTTGGTTTGTCCACGGGAGCCGCCGGAATCCTCTGCTCCGTATGGATGTTTGCCAGACTTGCCGCCTTCGTTATCCTCTGGCGCTGGACGGAATGGCACTATCACATCGCCTGGCTCATCGGGGCATTCGCCGTCATGACGGTCTGCTTTGCCGGGTTTGTCCATTCCTGGTCCGTTCCCATGCTCATTGCCGCACAGGTGGGTTTTGGCCTGTCGATAGGGCTCATCTACTACTCGTCTCTCTTCTATTCCATGAACGCCTCGGAGGAAAAGGGAACCCACGGCGGATTGCATGAGGCGATCATCGGCGGCGGGCTGTTTGTCGGACCAGCCTGCGGCGCCTTCTCCCTCTTTCTATTCCCGTCCTTAGCGGTTGCCACCTGGCCGGTGACGGGATTACTCATCGCCGGGCTGGCGGGACTTGTCTGGATGGGTAGATCCGTGAAAAGCTGAATCAGATTAAAAAGCTGTATTACCCGTCCCGTCACCCGTCGGCCACAGGGCATCCCGCAGTCCCGAGGAGCGTTCGATCCGCCGGGAGACGGCCTTGAGAAAAACATCTTCCCGGCCCCAGACGGTTACGTCCTTGCGGGCTCTGGTGAGGGCCGTATAGATCAATTCCCTGGTCAGGAGCGGGGCGTCCCGGTCGGGAAGGAGGCACAGTACCCGATCGAACTCCGAGCCCTGGCTCTTATGGACGGTTATGGCGAAGACCGTCTCGTATGATCCCAGGCGGGAGGGCAGGATTTTCCGGAATGTCCCCTCCGGGGCGGGGAAAAAGACCCGGGGTTCGTTCTGCCCCTCCGGATCGGGAAGGACGATGCCGATGTCGCCGTTATAAAGCCGCGCCGAGTAATCGTTGCGGGTGACCATGACCGGCCGTCCGAAATACCACGGCGTATCCCGGCGGATGATCTTGCGGCGGTGCAGGATCTCTTCTACCAGGTCGTTGATGTGACCGATGCCGTATGGACCTTCCCTAAGGACACAGAGAATCCGCAAGAGATTGAAACGCCCGAAAACGTCCTGGGGATCGGTGGTGTCCAGATAACCGGCAAATGCTTTCGTCAGGGTATTGTCGAGGGATTTGTAGAGGGCCTCTGGGGAGGGCAGGGTTTGCCAGCGGGCGTCTCCGGCCGGCGCAGCTTTCATGATGTTTAGCGCCTCCGGGCCATCGCCGTCATTTACCGCGCGACTGGCGGCGGCAATTCCACTCCCGGCGTGGAAGCGGTAGTTCCTGAACAGTTCCACATGGCAATCGGCAGCCGGCGGGACGAAACGGCCCTCTCCCTGGAGGGGGATTGATTCACCCGTCAGGCGACGGCATATTTCGGCAAAAGCCGGCGAATAGGCCGTCCGGCGCCCTGTATGGCAGATATCCCCGAAGACGGCCCCGGCCTCGACGGAGGCCAATTGGTCTTTGTCCCCCAACATGATCAGCCGGGCGGAGTCAGGAATGGCCTGGACGAGCCTGGACAGGAGGGCCAGATCGATCATAGAGCCCTCATCGACGACGACTACATCTACGGGCAGGAGATTGTCCTTATGATACCGGTGGTGTCGGGCATGGGGGACGCTGCCCAGAAGGCGATGTATTGTGGAAGCCGCCACGGGAAGAGCAGCTTTGACTGCTTCCGGGCAGGGGAGGGTGGATTTAGCTTCCTGGATGGCTTCCTGCATCCGGGCCGCCGCCTTGCCCGTCGGGGCCGTCAGGGCAATCCGCAGGGGTTTTCCTCCGTTCTGTTCGCTGAGAAGGGCCAGAATCTTGGCGACGGTGAAGGTCTTCCCCGTTCCCGGTCCACCGGAAATCACAGAGAAAGATTTGGCAAAGGCGGTAAAGGCGGCCACTTTCTGCCAGTCTATCCGTATGTCGAATCCTAGCCGCCCGTCAGTATCGCCATCGTAAACAGGAGGGGGGAAAAGGCGGTCAAGACTTTCCCTAAGGCGGCATTCGTCAAATGCCGGCAGATCCGCCTCCATCCTTTGCTTCAGGATTGTCGCCAGTTTGTTTTCATATTCCCAGTAGCGGTAGAGGTAGAGTCTCGTACCCGCTAGGATCAGAGGTTTCCATTCTCCGGGCCGGCCAGCCACGGGGCTTTCCGAGAGGGTTTGGCGCCAGCGATCCAGTTCGGGACAGCGGACAGGATTGTCGGTTCCGGGAAGGAGTATCTTCCCGGCTGGGACAGAAAGATCCAGGCAGATATGACCATCGCCGCGCCAGCGGCTGACCAGGGCCGCCGCCAGGGCAACATTGGGGGCATCGTCGCCGGTGAGCCCCTGGATGAACCGGGCAAAGTGGAGATCCAGGGCCGACAGATACTGATGCCGGTATAGTTGATCAAGATGCTGATTCATTAAAAGATCCTACTTCATTTCGATCAGACCCCGGGCCAGGGTTGCTATTGTCTCCGGCGTCGGTCGATGCCGGTAGATACCGCAGTCGCTTCCCCGGGCCGGATCGACGCCCCGGAGAAAAAGATAAAAAACACCGCCGAAGTGCCGCTCGTAATCGTAAACGGCGCCCATCCGTGACCTAAGATACTGATCCAGGGCCAGGACGTAAAGATGGTATTGAAGGAGGTAGTAATCTTCCTCCATGACCAGCCTCAGGGCGTCTTGGCCATAGTATTCGATGCTTGTACCCAGGAGGTTCGATTTCCAGTCGATGAGATAGAAACGCTCGGCGAATCTGAAGACCAGATCCATGTAGCCGTTCATGAAGCCCTGGGCGGGCATGAAGTTCAGCCGTCCCATCTGGCGGGGATAATTATCCGGAATTCCTTTCCCGGCAAAGAGCCTGCCCAGTTTTTCCGGAGTGACCGGTTGCAGGGGAAAATAGAATCCCAGCTCCCGGAGGCAGGAGGCGGGGGAAACGCCGGAAAGCTGCAATCCGGGGACGGACGGGTCAAGGGGCGCCGCAAGGACTTTGCGGATCATCATACAGAGTGTGGCTTGCCAGTGCGGCTCATATCCGTGGTCGCCGAGCTTCTTGCAGACAACTGCTTCGATGGCGCGATCGTCGGTAAAATCGAGGGCTTCGAATATGTCATGAATAAATATGCCTGCCCGCGTCCCGGCGGGAAAGGAAAAGATGCTCGTGGGATCGGATGTGTCCGTCAATCCCGGCAGAGACATGAAACCGGGAGATGGCTCGGGGGGAGCGAAGATTCCCGTGGAGGATGTTGCTGGCGGTGGGGCCTGATCCCGGTCGGCGTTGTCAATATCCTCTTCCTTTTCCTTGTGGGCGACGAAATAGGA
This sequence comes from Syntrophus sp. (in: bacteria), assembly GCA_003451635.1. Taxonomy (GTDB): domain Bacteria; phylum Desulfobacterota; class Syntrophia; order Syntrophales; family UBA8958; genus UBA8958. The sequence continues at coordinate 7,163 of DMAT01000265.1, forward strand.
AAAGCTGGCGATCCGGTCCGCCCGGGGAATCTGTCCGGTAAATGTGCGGCCGGGTAAGGGGACGGCGGTTTCCGGCGGCCTCTGGTAGGTGATGCCCGGCATGTTGGGAAAGGGGATTAGCTTAATGGTTCCTCCGGATCGCTCCACAATGGCCGTCAGGTCGGCGCGGGATTGGTCTTCCGTAAGGTTGGAGAAATGTGTCTCTGTCTCCGCCACGATGTTCCGGGAATTGAGGGGTGAAGGGGTAGCGGCGCCGCCGGGCGCAGGATGAAGCGTGTAGGCGACGGCGGAACTGCCGGCATCTTTGAATGGTCCCCAGTAAAGGTAGGTACGGTACTTCGCCCGGGTCAGGGCCACGTAGAGGAGGCGGATATTTTCTGCCAATGATTCCCGCTCGGCAAGGATGACCGCCTGCTGATCTTCATCGGCGAGGACCAGGTTCAGCCGCCAATCGTCCTGATCATCGTGATAACGAGGTAGTTCTTCTTTTCTTGTCCGCGACGATCCCCACTGAAAAGGGCAGAAGACGAGCGGGTATTCAAGGCCCTTGCTTTTGTGGATCGTTACGAGACGGACGGCGTTGGCGTCGCTCTCCAGGCGCAACTCGTGCTCTTCCTGACGGGTTGCCGCCGGGTCGCGCTGCCGGGCGAGCCATTTGATCAGACCCTCCATACCCAATTTTCGGGCCGAGGATTCGTTATGGAGGATTTCCGACAGATGGAGGAGGTTGGTAAGCCTTCTTTCCCCGTCGCGATAGCCTAGCAGTCGCGGGAGGACATCCTCGTTCCGCAGAAAGGTCCGGAACATGCGGATGAAACCTGCCTCTTCCCAGAGGTCATTATACTGCTGAAAGCGGTTTACCCACGCTTCCCAGGGACGCTCCTCCCTTTTGGCGGACATCAGGGCCTCGCCGCTGACGCCCATAATGTCCGTTACCAGGGCTGTTCCCAGTGCCTTTTCACTGCGGGGCTCAGCGACGCCGGCCAGGAGGCGTTCCATCTCCAGGGCCTCGGGAGAATCAAAAATATTGCCCGCCCCATGAAGAACGCAGGGAATAGCAAGCTCATGGAGGGCATCCTGCACGAGGCGGGCCTCCCGGTTTTCCCGGACCAGGACGGCCATATCTCCGGGTTGAAGCGGCATGGTGCCGATAGTTGCCTTTCCCTGACGGGCAAGAGACAGGAGGCGAGAGATTTCCCCCGCTACGGCCCCGGCAATCAGGCGGCGAAAATTGTCCTTGTTTCCGGCGGCATTGGCCCGGGCAAGACATCCTTTGTCGAAATAGACAAGCTGGAAGGGGGCCCTTGCATCACCGGAAAGCTCAAAGAGGGGCCGGTCCGGGTCGTCTACCCCGAAAGCGGCATGGAAGGGGATTTCGGCGAAGACAAATGGTTCGCGGCCATGCTGCCCGGGGGTGGCGAAGACATGGTTGATGGCCGCAACGAGGCGTGGTTCGGAGCGCCAGTTATGGGTCAGGCTGTAGCGGTTCTGAACCTGACGGGAGGCGCGGAGGTAGGAAAAGAGATCGGCGCTCCGGAAGCTGTAGATCGCCTGCTTGGGATCGCCGATGAGGAAGAGGATGCTGTCCTTGCCGAAGACGGTCTGAAAGATGGCATACTGGACCGGGTCGGTGTCCTGAAATTCGTCGATGAGGGCGGCACGATAGCGCTGGCGCAAGGCCTGGGACAGCGCTTCTCCGCCTGGTTTTCCCAGGGCCGTCCGGACTCTCAGCAAGAGGTCATCATAGGACTGGATATTTTGCTCTTCCTTCTTGAGGGGCAGTTCCCGTCGCAGGACGCGGAATATTTCAGTCTTGAGATAAAGGAGCTGGTGGTCCATTTCCCTCTGAAGGATTTGGGCGCTATCCCATAATTCACCGCAGAGATCGAAAAAAGGATGCCCCGGCGTCTGCTGGTTCTTATTGGTCTTCTGCTTCAAAACGACGGGGGTGAATTTTTCCCAGCCCGGGAAGAAGGGCAATCCTCCCTCCCTGCTCAGCCATTGATCCATAAGGGAAATAAGGACGTCGGGGTTCCTAAATGATGTCTTGTTCAAACCCGGATCTTTTAATTTGCCGATAACTTCGGGCCTGGCTGCGCCCCAGGCCGCCTTCACTTTCCCTAGGCTGTGGCGAAATAGTTCCAGGGAATGCAGCTCGGTCGGTTGGATCTCAGGCTGAATCCGGATATCGGGCTGGGAGATCGAGTTCCTGGTTATCTTCAGAAAAGTTTCGGGACCGTATTTCTTCTCCCGGGCGTAACGGATGAATTCCGGAACGGCTGCGTAGAAGTTGCGGCGCCAGAAATCCTCGACAATTTCTTCCACCAAGGGCCTTTCATCGGTAATCAGTTCCGTGTCAAACAGGCTCAGGCTTTCAAAGGCGTGTTCCCGCAGAACCTGCTGACAGAAACTGTGAATGGTGAAGATGGGGGCTTCGTCGAAATTCCTGAGGGCCGCCTTCAAGAGGCATAGCCCTTCCTTGGGATGGGCCAGGCTCCTGATGAGCCCCCCGGTAAAATCATCACCGGTAGTGCCATTTTCCATCGCGGCGATGGCTGCCCTGATCTGCCGGCGGATACGATCCCGCAACTCCTCCGTCGCTGCTACGGTATAGGTGACGACGAGGATCTGGCTGACCTTGAGCTGCTGTTCCAGGAGGAACCGAAGGAAAATGGCGGTTATGGCATAGGTCTTGCCGGTGCCGGCGCTGGCCTCGATAAGGGTGGCCCCGGTCAGGGGGCTGTGAACGAGATCGAAATGATTGGATTCATTCATGTCGGTCAGATTCATTTACTTTCATAACGTTCCTTTCGTGTCAGGAAATGGTGATGTTTAAAATGACATACATTGAATAGCCCGCTTTTCCCGAGGCGGACTAACTATAAGAATAGTGGTAATCTATGTCAACGGAAAAGTACCAATTGTCCAGCCGATAGGATTCTGAAAAATGGCTTGACTTTTCAAAGGCAGTGGTCTAGAAGTCCAAGTTCAAAACGACGCAATGACGCGGGGTGGAGCAGTCCGGTAGCTCGTTGGGCTCATAACCCAAAGGTCAGAGGTTCGAATCCTCTCCCCGCTACCAATTAAGATGAAGGGGTTAGCTGAAACGGCTAATCCCTTTTCTGCATTTATGGGGATACTTCGCCTATTTCCGGGTCTTTTGCTCCTCGAGGACCTCTCGGACCGCCGCCGGTTCCCGGATGTGGATGGTTTTTTGGATAAAGCGGTTGAACCCCCCCTGCTTTGTCCTCGTGGGGAAAAGAATTTTGATCTTGCCAGGCAGCTTCGGGCCGCCTCGATGGCCAGATCGGAGGCGTACTGATCTTTCACGGCGCGACGCCTCGCCAGGACCCAGGCCTTGTTGCCGGTCAGCGGTTAAGCCTCCCGAGAGAATTGTCTGAGGTCGCCGTTCGGGATGATATTGTCGGGCAGGTACCACCCCGTAGAAACAATGACTGTGATTTTTTTATCCGATCCTTTCGATTGCATCCATATCCGTCCGTCTTGTCAAAACCGCTTCATGAACTCACGGAACAAGACGTTTCCCCTTCGGTCAGTAGGGACCGGATCTTTTGCATCAGCAATTCGACCTGGAAGGGTTTACTCAGAAAATCAACGAAATCGTGGGACATGATTTCCGCCAGGACACTTTGTGTGGAGTACCCTGTCGTGATAAGGATCTTTATCCCATGGTTCATTTTGGCAATGCCATGATAGACATCCAGTCCGGACATGTCCGGCAGATGAAGATCAAGGATGACCAGGGATAGCTCACCATTCATCGTTTCAACGATACTCAGCCCCTGGGCGCCCGTTTTTGCCAGCAAGACTTCGTAACCATGATATTTCAGGATATCGGAAAATGTGCTCAGGATCATTTCGTCATCGTCGATAATGAGGATTAACGCTTTCCCCCCTCCCAATTCGCGGAATTCCTTGAGCTCAGGCGCGGCATGATCGTCGCTAAACGGCGCCTCTTCAAGGAATCCCTTCAAAATGTGATGAAGCATGAGCTGGAAAAAAACCTCAAGATCTTTTGTCAGCCGATCCTGGATCGCCTTGTTCTCAATATATTTATTTTCATCGTTAAGGATGTTGAGGATATGGTACTTGTAAAGCCAGACGGCGTAAATGACGAAATTAATCGGAATATCGTAAGAACGGATAACCTGGCTTGCATTACAGACGCCGCGGAAAAAAATATCAAACCGGCCGGCAACAAGGCTCTCGATGTACTTGTCCGGATTCAGAAGTTCAATCTTATCTATAATCGATTGGCCGAACTTTCCATAATAATCAACAAAGGATGCGCGCCACAACTGTCTGATCCGATCCAGATACACCCGCTTGATATGCTTGAATGCCTGGCTGATGTTTATCTCCTGAGTCCGGGAAAAGAGGATGCCCTCGGCAACGGGCCTGTTATGGAGGGAAAGACCGCGGATGTCCTTAATGACGCTGGCTGGTTCCCCCAGAAAATTGAGAGAGGCCGCAATCCCGTTTTCCCTGGTAAAATACCCGAGGGGATGGCGCAGTAAATCAACATAGGCGTTCAGGTCGATTTTATCGCCGCCGACAAGTCTTTTCACCAGATCAACAGCCAATATGGCTGCCAGGCGGCCTGTCAAAAAATCGGGGGCGCTGTAATGCACCACATAGACCCGCTGCGGGATAAGTTCACGTGTCCATCCGGTGTAGTCGCTTTTCCCCGGATCCGCCAGCAGGATCAGCTCGATAAGCACGTGCTCGATCACATGGGCAAAGTTGGTTCCTTTACTGACCTCCAGGCAGAAGCCACCCGCCTTTCCGGACATGCACTTGTGATCATGGAGGGAAGGGATGGCCTGCCGGAGGCGGCCGTAAAATCCGGGAATCTGATGGGTAAGGGCATGCGGCCACTCTCCCAGATCCAGCTCGATCTCATAAACGGAAACACCGGATTTTACGATTTCATTCGGTTCGGACATAAGGGGGCAATCCTGATCCAAAATAGATGTTATTTGCCGACTCGCGTTTCAACTGCTTCAGGACCGGAATCAGAAGGTCTCTCCCTTCCTGATGGTCTCGCCCAGTACACTCAGATAGTCCTTGATGATCGACTGGACATCCTGAATGTTATACGCTGCCCCGCCAAGCCTCTGAAGTGTCTTGGTGATCATGGCCTCGCTCCAGAGCGCCGGATTGTTTAGCATCGTCAGAACCACATCCCGCGATGCGTCCGCTACCTGATTAAAAACCCCCTGTGCTTGAAACGACATGGTTGCTTCCTCCTTTCAAGGATATATGGTCATTGGAACAAGGACTGCCCCTTCTCTTTTGCTGTTTTCAATTTTAACGGTAAGTGCGCATCCCTTCGGAACATTGCCTCTTGTCAGGAATAGCGCATGAGGGGGTTAAAGGTTTACTTGTGACCGCTTGCCAGCAACCCTGGCCCTTTTTTCAAAAGGGAAAGGGTCAGGGGGAGGAAAGATTCAGGCCGTTTTAGCGCCCGGTATCGTCATTGCGGGGACCAAACTTTTCCAGCACTGCTGAACAGCAGTCATCTCTTCTTTTAAGGAGTCGCCATATGTTCTGTACAGCTCACCCGAATAATCCATTGATGTCTTCATCAGTTTTTCAATATCACCTGCACGCCCGGCATCGGTGAGTTTCCGCGCACAATCCATCCAGGTATTGTACATCTTGAGACAATTTTGTTGATGAATTTGAGACAACTGAATCAGGGGTTCACTTGTAAAATTCTTTCCTGCACCCGACAGCAAGTCAGTCCAAAAAGTAACAGGATTCGTCTTCATGTTCTCATCCATCAGTCACACCTCCTTTCCTGAATATAGCCAATTGTTTATGCTAGTTACCTCTTCGATCCATATACTGGAACCACGGCGACGCGCTACTCTATGGGCATTGGGCGATGAATGCAATACGGAATAATTTCAAGATTAGTACGGGGTATTTTCTGGTAGTTGTTATTCAAACGGTGAAAGAAGGTGAAACTGGTCCCCGGCTTTCGCCGTGGTGACGGCGGTGGTAACTTTTTGCGAGTGCGTAAAGCCTGTCAATCTTCCCACGAAAGTCTGAAGCGCCTGGTATATCTATGGACTCCGGCAAGCTCAGGGTGTAAATTTGGCGACACTCTTCATCAACTCGGGATTCATATACAGCTTTTTCGCAAAGCGCAGATACTTTGAAACGATTGCCCGCACGGCCAGTTGCAGTGCATAGGGCCGGATGGGTTTCTCCAGAAGATAGTTAATATCCGAGGCAATGCAGACATTGACAACGTCTTCACTGGCCATTCCCGTAATGATAACGGCATCTTCGAAGGCCATGGGGTATTTGTCGGCGATGGCGTCAAGAAAAGAAAAGGCGTTCTTTCCGGATAAATATACATCGACCACAAAAATGGCCACGCCGACATCCCGGCCCAGGCAATAGCTGATAGCCTGATCGACATCGGTGAAAGAATGGACCTTTCCCCAAGTATAGAATTCCTTGATGATATCGGTAACGACTTCGCAAACACCCTTGTCGTCATCGAGGACGATCACATCGAGCGAATCAGTCATATTTCACCCCCACATCGCAAAGTTGAGGAAAGCGTAGAAGATGGGAACCTTTTTGTCAAGAGGCATTTGACAGATGTAACTGAGGGAGAGCCATCCAGTGGTATCTCGTAAAGAGCGGCATTCGGGAACCGTTATTGGGTGGTCATCATCGCCTGAGAAAATCGTTTACCCAGTAAAGAAATTCGGCGAGCAATTTTTTGCTGACAACGAAAATGTGACCAATGTCTTTCTCGATCGTTTGATTTCCTGCTCCCGTCTTGCCCCAGACTTCACTGGCCACACACGACCCCGGGGGGGCAATGGGGTCACGGGTGCCCCGGTAGTCAAAAATGGCGACATCCGCTTCTTTCAGGGCATTCATCTTCACCGGTCTTCCCTCCAGATCGGGATTGCGCGACGGCAGGCAGAATCCGCCCTTTACCAGTTCATTGCCCAGGAAAAACCTGCTCAGCCATTCGTAATGAGATCTGGCGGGAAAACGCGTTCCATGGGTCAGCCAGAAAAGAAAAGGCGCCGCGTCTTTCATGGCGGCTGCATGGCACGCCCTTTCATAAAAACCCATCAGTACGCTGTACTGAACACCGGGCTGGATCTCGGTTATGCCCTGATCGATGACCTGGGGGGGGATATTGACGGAACTGAAGAGCTGTTCCATGACATAGGTATTATAATTATTTCTTATGTAGGCCCGCATCGCCCCCTGGCCGCTTCCACCGTCGTCAAATTTGACGGGGGCCGCCATCAGGCAAACCTTTTTGACGTCCATGAGGAGCCCCGCCCCTAATCTTTCCTCCGCCCGGCGGGCAAGATAAGGAAGGATCAGGGAGCCTCCCATGCAATATCCGACTACACTGATGGGAGTATGGGGGTGCAGACGGGTGATGAGGTCAAGGCAGTGGTCGTGAACGGTCTTGACGTAGAAGTCCAGACCGAGCTGCCCATCTTCTTTCGCCGGTTGGCCGTAGTCAACCATATAAACTCGGTAACCTTCCCGAAGGAGTCCTTCGACGACGGATTTGCCACTGGCGAGGTCAAATATCTCCGGTTTGTTGATGAGGGGCGTAGAAAGATAGAGAATGTGATCAAGAGGTTTGACACCCGCAGGCAATGGGTAGTGACGCAAATTTACCGAATGAATCTGAGAGTCTTTGACGATCTCATAAGGAGAGCATCCAAGCTTGCCCCTTGTTTCCCTTTCAGCGTAATGTTTGGGATCGAAGGCTTCCGCCCGGTATAGATTTTCAAAGCGTTGTCGATTTTCGGAGAGATAGTCGTCGAGGGTCACCATATCCGACCTATCGGGATTTTTCCTCATAAACGGCAGGGCGGCGTCTTTCAGGGGTGTTTCCGTGATCACCACAAGCAGGCATGCCAGAAGATCTTTCATCGCCCGAAGCCTTGTTAAACCTCTTGTTGTATGAGCTTTTTCCAATTTGGAAAACTCGCTGCCGAAAAACGTCAGAATCTGTTTCCCCTGGGAGGTCGTGGATAGCTGGCGGGCTTTTTCACGATCGAAAGAATCATCGGTCATGACCCGTTCACAGAGATGATAAAGCAAATAAGCGTAGTTTTTGTATATATCGCTGTCCGTGTCGCGGAACATGTCCGGTTCCTGGCGCAGGCGAACGCTTAATTGGACATTCTTCTTGATCGGTTCCGTCACAAAAGCCCGCAAAAGGTTCCTCTGCCACAGGGCGGCGATGGACAGGGGGCTAAAAATAGGACTGTAACGGCAAAAGTAATCGAGGAGTTCCTGGTAGCGAAAAGCATTGTTTACATACCAGCCGGACATTCTGCTCTGCCAGTGTTGCTCTGCGGGCAGTCCTCCGCCACTGTTCCCAGGGTGGCTCCCCATAAGATTCAATAATTCATTTGGATGAAGTCTTTGTTCGGGCATGTCGCAGCCTGCCCCTTCGGGGACCGTAAACCCCCGAAGGGATTATGAAGAGGCGATCTTTCAGGTGCGGTCGCCAGTGAAGCCCGGCATTGCGGGGACTATAGTTCGCAAGAACTCATACCGCGCCGTTGCCTGTTCTTTCATGGATTCCTGGCAGGTATCTATGATTTCCTTATTAGATTCCTGACAGGTCTCCCATAACTTCTTTACGTCCCCGGAACGGCTTGCCTCGCCAATTTTTCCTAACTGGTCCATCCATACCCGAGACATATTAATGCACTGTTGCTGCTGTATCTTCATCAATTCCATAAACGGCTCCATGGCTTTGTTTGACGTTGTAAAAGCGGGAACATTTTTCCACATCCCCGTCATTATTTCTTGCCATTTCTCCCCCTGCTTTTCCATTTCTTCTTCTCCTGTCATGTTATGAACTTCGTCTATTCGTGCCATGGTATGTGAACTACCCTTCACCTTGCCCCTTCTTTCTGTTAGAATACTGGTCGCTCTTTCGCCAATTTTCTTCTTTGGAATTTTCTGCTTTTCTTCTGTCATTTTGAAACTCCTTTTTGCTGTGATTACGAAACGGTCCCGGAAGTCTATAGCTTCATTGGCTATGTTGCAATACGGGATTATCACATGTTTTATACTGGGCAAAAACTGTGGTATTGGGTGGCGTTTGTTGCGGCTATTTTTGGGATAAATTCACAAGGAAGGTGCTCAAGTTTGTTTTTTTCCGATTCAAGCCCAGCTTCTTGCGAATGTTATCCCTGTGGAATTCGACGGAGCGGATGGAACTGTTAAAACAACTTGCGATTTCCTTGCTGGTCTTTCCTTCCCTGATCATATTGGCGATCTGAATCTCCCGAGATGTGAAAGCGCCGAAACGCGCCTTAAGGTTGTCCAGAAAAGGGGAGACAATCTGGTTAAGATTGGCTTCGACGCCGTTCAGGCAGCTTTCCTGGCGGGCATTCAGGTTGAGGCCCCGGAGCGCTTTCAGGTAAGGGAGCACCAGCTTCTGAATGTTGTCTGAGATCGTTCTTTCCATTTCCTTCTTATCCTCTTCCCGTCGATTCAGGAGAACCCGCAGGGCCGTATTGGTCTCCGCAAGTTGATGGCGCTCGGCGATCAGCGCCTCTTCCGCCCATCTGCGCACGGTTAAGTCGTTGTAGATGACTTGATACTGTCTCGCACTATCCCATAGTATTTCTTTGCGAAAGACCTGGAGATAACGTATATCACCATTTTTCCTGACAATGTTTATAGTATATTCGGACTGAACATCAACGCCATGTCGTCTTTTCTCCCTTCTGATCAGGAATTCGGCATAGCTCTCCGGGGTATAACGTTTCTCCACGGGGATTGTTTTCAAATCCTCCATGCTGTCATAGCCATAGATATCCAAAATCGTCCCGTTGGCATAAATGGTCTCACCATCTGCAGTTACGATGCGTACCCCCAAGGGGGACTCGTCCAGAGAACGGCGGAAGTTCTCTTCAGCGCGGCACAGCGTCTCCTTTATGTGTTTAAGCTCGATCATGTCGATGCGGAGGGCTTCATTAGCCTTCATGAGATCCTCCGCCCGCATGTGTTCGGTTATTTCACTTATCACTACACGGCACTCGGGAGCGCCATCGGATCTCTGCGAGAGGGTCGCCACCAGTTCCACCCAGAATGTCGTTCCGTCCATTTTCACCATCCGCAATTCACACGCTTGCGGCTCGCCGACTTGCCCTTTCTGGAATGAGCCTGGTAGAAGTGAGCTTTCCGGATTGGTTTCAAAGAGCTGTTTGCGGTGCAGGTAGTAGATACCCTGATCATCTTTGAGGATGAAACGGCTCAAAGGCTGATTGATCAGCGCGGTCCGGATCATGCCCAACAGGGCGGCGGTGGTGAGGTTGGCCTCCATGATCAGCCCATTTTCGCTGAGGGTGCAATAGCCCACCG
>DMAT01000328.1 GCA_003451635.1 Syntrophus sp. (in: bacteria)
GCGGGCTTTCGGTGACCGATTCCACGACGGCAGTGTGGCGTTCCAGAATGTCCGTCGGGGCGACCGATCGTTTCAGCCTTTCCATGATTGCCTTGCTCTGTTCTGGAGATAGCAGCCCTTTAGCCGAAACGATTTGGCTCGGTCCCTGGGTAGTCGGCGCCGCGTCAATCTTTTCAGTGACATTCGGCAAGGTCGCACATCCGTCGCTGGTAACCAAGATTGGAACCGACAGGAGGAACAAAAAAAGAAGTCTGATGAATGTCATACCCTATCCGAATGTGAACTCTTTCATTTGTATTGATTGTCGGTAGTGTACACCAAATAATTCATCCTGCAAGTTGTTTTTAGTCATACAGGCACTTGCTTTTCTCATGTATCATGCTTATTTTACTGCGAAATGCAAATCTTAAGAATACAATGAATTAAACCAGCGATGTGAGATAAGGTGAAAAGGAAAAATGAAGGGACTTAAATTTGTTAAAAAATCGATTTTTCGACCGGTCAATTGGCTTCGGGCTTTCAATTCACGGCGAAAACTCCTCAACGTCCCAACAGATACTTTTTCTGATGTATTGCCGGAGTCGGGCTTAAGTTTAAAAATAATGAGCTTTAATATTCGCCGGGGAACGGCGCATGACGGCAGAAACAGTTGGGTATTTCGCCGCCATCTTGTTAGCGAGGTTTTAACCAGATGCCACCCTGATGTTCTGGGCCTGCAGGAAGCGTTAGACTTTCAAATTGTGGAAATTCATTCCATGCTTCCCGGATACAAGATGAGCGGCGCGGAATATTCAGGCGGCGGTAAAGTGCTTCATAATGCCATATTTTTTAATGCAGCGCGCTTTATCCTCTCCGAGCAGGGCATCTTCTGGTTTTCCGACACACCCGAAATTCCCGGTTCAAAGGGATGGGGAAACATCATGACGAGAAAATGCACATGGGTAAGGTTGACCGACAAGGATTCTCAGCAGCCTTTTTATTTCTATAATACCCATTTGGATCATCTTTCCCCACATTCACGTAAAAAAAGCGTTATTTTGCTAATGCAGCGCATTCATGCCCGGTCTTATCCGGATGCCTTTATCCTGACAGGTGATTTTAATGCCCGGGAAAAGAGTGCACCCATTAGGTATTTAAAGGGTAAAATTCCTTTAAACACATTGCAAAAAGGCAAGGTCTTGAATCCAGACCCGTTGAGAGACACTTTCCGGGTTCGATATCCAAATCTGCGCAATGCCGCCACTTTCCACGGGTATCGCAGATTTTTCTTCCGTTTTAAGTTGGATTATACTTTTGTCTCCTCTTCCATCCGGGTCCTGGACGCGCGAATTATTCGACTATGCTTGAAAAAGTGTTATCCTTCGGATCATTTTCCACTCTTTACCCGGATTGATATGCCTGTAAATATTGCTTCCGTGGAACAATACCCTGAACAATAAATAGCTGCTGCTGACTGCTTCGCNNCACAGACGCTGCCTCTATGCATCAATCTCATCTTAATGAATGGTAGACTTTCTTTCAACCATTAACAGTCTATTTTTTGAGCCCCAGGATTTCCCGCGCCTCGTCGGGCGTGGCCGGTTCAAAATCGAATTCTCCCATGATCCGTACCATCTTTTCCACCAGATCGCCGTTGCTCTTGGCCAGGACTCCCCGCTTCACATAGAGGTTGTCCTCCATGCCCACGCGGACGTGGCTCCCCAGGAAAAGGCCCTGGGTGCAGACGGGGAACTCGCCCCGGCCGGCGCCGATGACGGACCACTCGTAGTTGCCCTTTCCGAAGATGCGCTCCGCTGTCGAAACCAGGTTGACAAGATCGTAGGGGCTGGACTGGATGCCGCCGAGGATTCCCGTGACGAACTGAAGGTAAACAGGTAGTTTCACATAACCGGCCTGGACGAGATAGCCGCAGTTGTAAAGATGGCCGACGTCGTAAACCTCCAGCTCCGGTTTCGTGCCGTTTTCCGCCATGATCGAGGTCATCTTGAAGAGATCGGCAAAGGTGTTCTGAAAGACGAAGCCCTTTGCCATCTCCATCATGGCCCCTTCCCAGGGGTACTTGAATTCCTTATATTTTTCGGCGATGGCAAAGACGCCCCAGTTCATGGACCCGAGGTTGCAGGAAGCCAGCTCTGGCTTGTAACGGGGAATGACGGAGGCCCGCTGCTCCACCGTCATACCGGCGCCGCCGCCCGTGGTGATGCAGATGATCACGTCCTTGTTCTTGGCCCGGATCTTCTCGAAGATCTGATCGAAGATGTTCAGGTCCGCCGTAGGCATGCCGTTCAGGGGATCACGGGCATGAATGTGAACCACTGCCGCGCCGGCATTGGCCGCATCGAGGGCATTCTGGGCAATCTGGTCGGGGGTGATGGGCAGATACTCCGACATGGTGGGGATATGGATCGAACCGGTGATGGCGCAGGTGACGATCCGCTTGTGGGACGGAATTTTGCTTTTCGCCGCGTGCACTGCCGGGGCGCTGGAGACAGCGGGTCTGGTGGGCTCCGCCGGTCCCTCGGGGACTTCGGGGAGGACGAAGAGATCCAGGTTGGACATCTCCGGTTTCAGCTTGCCCTCTTGGCAGGCAGAAACGATTTCCACCACCTTGTCGTTCATGGGAGTGGCCACGCCTGCTTTTATCCCCATTTCCGCTACCTTGCCGTTGATCGTGTTTATTTCACAGGGAATGCCTTTTTCCAGGTCCTGGAGCATGCTCGCCTTGAGGGCGCGGTGGGGGCCGAAAGCCATTTGGTAGATCATGAAGGTCTTCTGCATCTGCTGTTGGTTGGCAAACCCCAGAATCCCGACGTCTATCCCCTGGATGGGGTCCGGTTTGACCCCCAGGGCGGCAACCACATGGAGGCACTCATTGGCGATGTGGGCGACACAGGCGAGGGCCTTGGGATTGTCCAGCACGTCCCCGTAAGTGCATCCCAGGGCCGCCGACATGCCGCTGAAGGTGGAGTTTACGAGGAGCTTGGTCCAGCGGATGCCCGTCAGTTTGTCGGTCAGAATGGGCAATCCGGCGGGCTCCAAAGCCTCATGCACCTTCTTGAGGCGTTCCGTCATCTTGCCGTCCAGTTCGCCGATGTCATAGGTCATCTTGTCCGCCGGGGAAGTCAACTGGGATACCCCCGGTCCGATCCAGGTGGCCCCCCAGCCGACGGCGGCGCCGATGGTCCGTTTGGCTTCCACATATTCGGCCACTGCGTCTTCGGGGAGACCGTTCTGCAGCGTCAGGACAATGCTCTCCCCATGAAGGTGGGGAACGATCTGGGGCAGGGAGATATGATTGTAGGTCGTCTTTACCAGGTAAAGGACCAGGTCGTAGGTTCCTTCCATCTGTGCCGGAGTGATCGCCTTGACCGGGACGGTCATTTCCAGAAATCCCACAATCTGAGCCCCTTTTTCATTCAGGGCCTTGACATGTTCCTCATTAGCGTCAACCATGGTGACGTCGCGACCGCCTTTAGCCAGCAGCGCCCCGATGATCGTACCCAGTGATCCCGCTCCAACAATAGCTATCTTCATTTGTTTGTACCTCCGTGTATGGAAAATTTGTTTTTAATAGCCCTCTGCGGGCTTCGTTGTTTGTCGATTCACCTCAAACTTTATTTAGAAACTTGAGCAGCGCCAGGAGCCCGTCGTCGCGCCAGCGGGCGATTTCCTCGGGTGTTTTCCCCTGCTCTTCAGGCCGGTTGGCCATCTCCTTCAGGACCCCTTCCTGAGCCATGTCGGGCCAGGCCGGGGGCACCTTTTTCCAGTCCGCCATATCGGCCCACCACATCTCCACGGAAGGACCAATGTGTTGCATGATGCCCTTGATCCCGAAGGGTCCGCCCCCCAACTGATAGATCAGGTTCGGTCCCATCAGGGCGTAGCGCAGCCCCGGTCCGAAACAGACGGCCTTGTCGATATCCTCGACGGAGCAAACACCTTTAAGTACCAGATCGATGGCCTCCCGGTACAGGGCCACGCTCAGCCGGTTGGCGATGAACCCCAGGGCTTCCTTCTGCAGGATGATCGGTTCCTTCCCGAGCAATCGATAGAAGTCGTAGGCCAGTGTTAAGGCTGTTGGGGATGTTTTTTCTCCCTTGCTGATTTCGACCAGGGGAATGAGATGAGGGGGGTTGTAGGGATGAGCCCCCAGGCAGCGCTCGGGATGGGTGGAATCTTTGGCGATTTCCGTGATGAGGAGTCCCGAGGTGCTGCTGGCGAAAACCGCCTCCACCGGGGCATGGCGATCAACCTCGGCAAGGAGGGCCTGCTTTACGTCGTATTTTTCCGGGGCCGCCTCCTGGATGAACGGGACGTCCTTGACAGCCGTTTCCATACTGGTGGTGTAGCGCGCCAGACCCAGGGCCACGTTCATCTTTTCCTGGGTCAGGAGCCCTTTGTTTACCAGGTATTGCAGGTTTCCCCGGACCCGGTCCCGGGCGGTTTTAAGACATTCCTCGCTGACGTCGTACACATGGACGGGCAGGCCCCGCCACAGGAAGTTTGTCGTCCAGCTCGAACCGATCATGCCGCTGCCCCCCAGGACGGCGACTTTTTTAATCTCAGATGCTTTCACTTTCTTTTCTCCTCTAACAACCTTTTGATATCATGTCAATTTCGGAATGCCGGGATCGTTCTCGTCCTAGTAGATGAGGATGCCCAGGGGGATGACGATACACAGGGCCAACAGGGCCGACACAATATGGGCAAAGAACACATGCTTGTAAGCGTTCATGTGGGTCAGGCCGGCGACGGCGAGAAAGGTGATCACCACGCCGTTATGAGGCATGGCATCGAAACATCCGGAAGAAATGGTGGCGATCCGGTGGATCAGTTCGGGATTCAGCCCCATGGCCAGGTACTGTTTTGACAATGTCTCCAGGACGATTCCCAAACCGCCGGAAGCCGAACCGGTAATAGCGGCCATGATGTTGGTGGCGATGGATAGAGAAACAATGGGATTCATCGGCAGGGTTAACAGCCAGGCGGAAACGACTTTGAAGCGGGCGGTTGCCGCCACGGCCATGCCGTAACCTACATCGGCGCAGGTGTTGACAATGGGGATAACCGTATTCACGGCGCCCTTATTCAAGGAGTCCAGGATGTTGCTAAAGTTCTTCCAGAAAAACAGCAGACAGACGGCGGTCCCGCCGGATAGGGCCAAGACGGCATCGAGCTTGAAAAAGTTTAACATAACGATGACCACCACCATGGGAATGAGGCTGAGCCATACGTTGGGGAGTTTTTCCATCTTTGCCGCTGCCGAATCCCCTCCGATGATGCCAACCCCGGCCGGTGCGACATATCCCTCGCCCCGTTCCTGGTATTTTTTAATCTGGAACTTCGTATAAAAATAGGTGAAGATAAGGACGACAATCGAGCCCACGATGCCGAGGATCGGGGCGGCCATCGGCGTGGAAGCCATGTATTTTGTCGGCATGATATTCAGGATCTGGGGAGAGCCGGGCATCATTGTCATGGTGATGGACCCGATGCCCAAGGCGAAGGAAATCGCAAAGAGGTGCCAGGGCATATTCAATTCCTTCCACATGGGACGGGCAATAGGAATCAGCGCGAAAACAACCACGAACAGACTCACGCCTCCGTAGGTCAGGACGATGCCGATCAAACCGGCGGCCATGATGACGCTCATGGGGCTATTGCGACCGGTAAGTTTCAGAATGCCTTCTCCCATGGCCCGGGCGGCGCCACTGTCCTCCATGAACTTGCCGAAGATTGAGCCTGCCAGGAAGAGGAGATAAAACTTCCCTGCAAAACTGACAAACCCCTTCATGTATGGTCCCGTCAGCATGGGAAGAGGGTCCATGCTGGAAAACAGGGCGACCACAACAGCCGCCAGCGGTGCGATCACAATGATGTGCCATCCCCGGAGGGCCATCACGATGATCATTGCCAAAGAAATAATAATTCCTACAATACTCCAATCCATTTCACATCCTCCTTCAATCTGTTGGATTTAGGCAGAATCTTTTTCCTGTCTGGTGTACACTTTAGGATATGTCACAGAAATGAAGCAATGGGGGGCGGACCCCATTCATTCAGGTGGGAACCCTACTTTGTTTGGCTAATTTTCCCAGAGGTCGGGATCGACGATTCCGATCTTGATGGCGTATTTCAAGAGGTCCAGGCGATCATGAACATCGAGTTTACTCATCAGGCTGGCGCGGTGTTTTTCCACGGTCTTCGGGCTGACACAGAGGATATTGGCAATCTGACTGGTGGAGCGGCCCTGGGCTACCAGACGAAACACCTGCTGCTCCCGCTCGCTGAGGAGATCGTAACTGCGCACCGAGGGAACGCTTCGTTGCGAATGGAGATACTTTCCGATCACCTCCGCCTGTAGCCGGGAGCTGAGGAAATATTCGCCCCCATAGGCAGCGCGGATCGCATCGAGAATATCCCGGCTGGGAGAGGCTTTGAGGACATACCCCAGGGCCCCCGCCGCGAGGGCCTGCTGCACATAGGTTTCCTTGGCGTGCATGGACAGGACCACGACCTGTGAAGTGGGCACCGCCTCTCTGATGAGACCGATAACTTCGATGCCACTCAGCCGGGGCATGGCGATATCCAGAAGGATGACATCCGGTCGGAGCGCTTTGGCCTTCTCCAGGGCCTGCTGGCCGTCCTCGGCTTCGCCGGCCGGCTCCATGTCCGGCTGGTTCCTGAGAAGCTGTTGCAAACCATCCCGGACAATGGCATGGTCGTCGGCAATG
>DMAT01000339.1 GCA_003451635.1 Syntrophus sp. (in: bacteria)
TTGACTGCCTTCTCCAGGTTGGCAATGGCTTCTCTTGTCTTTCCTTCTTTTTTCAAGATCATGGCCAGACGAATCTGTGCGGTTCCATAAAGGTCTGAATTGGCGGGAATCTTAATCAGGATCACGATTGCCTGGGCATAGGCCTTTTTTTCCTCATAAGCCGTAGCCTGGAGGTAAGAATATCGGTAATCGGCAGGATATTTTTTTGTTAGCTTTTCCAAAGCCTCGATGGCCTGGTCGTTGCGGCCGCTATTAATATACAGCAGGCCCAGAGCCAAAAGAACTTCACGATTTTCAGGGTCCAACCTGAGAATTTTATAAAATTCCTTTTCCGCCTCATCATATCTCTTTTCGCGGATATACATCTCTCCAAGTTTGGTGCGAACACTGATCTTTTCCGGATGCAGAGAAAGATAATCCCTGAAGGCGTCGATGGCCATTGCCGTCTTTTGCTGTTTTTCGTAAACCAGGGCGAGATCAATGAGGGCCGATTCAAAGTTCGGTCCGATGCTCAGGGTCTTTTTGAGCATCCTTTCGGCGCCTTCATAATTCTTCATATCCATATAAATCTTGGCCTGATAATAGGCGGCCATGAGATGATGAGAGTCCAGAAGAAGAACCTTTTCGAACATCCCGATGGCCTCCGGGTAATGTCGGGATTCTCCGTAAACGATTCCCAGGTAAAAAAAAGCGGAAACATTCTTGGCATCCTGGCGGATGACCGTCTGGTAGTGGGTAATGGCGCGGGGGTAATTCTTGGCATTCATATAAAGTCCGCCGAGCATTAGATTCAATCCCACATGGTCGGGGTTAACTTTCAGCGCCCTTTCACAGACGGCGATGGCTTTGCTGCTTTCACCCTTCTCCACATAAGCGGCTGCCAGTTCCGCAGCAATATCCGGGGCGGTCGGGTCATGATGCAGGGCTTTTTCGAATTCCTTAACGGCTTCGCCCGGGTTCTCATCAAGCATCTGCAAAACACCCAGAGAGTAATGATAGGTGGCAAGATGGGAAGGGGCGCTCTTTCCGTAAATTTCCGGACATCCGCATGAAAGCGTCATTATCACGGCGATGCAGATGGTGCGCATCCATAAAGGGTTCATGATTCTCCCTTTTTAATTCTTTACGTTCTTTTTGAAGATGTCCCAGCTTTTCAACATGTCGACGGCGGCTTTAAGCTGGTTGTCCGTACTCACATCACCAAGGACCCGTTTAACCGGGAGGTCTTTGCTTTTCCCGTTATCCTTCATTATCCGCTGCTGTATCATCAAGTCCTTATCCTTAGACGGCTCCTCGCCCTTCTTCTCCATTTCCTTGACCGATTTGATATGTCCTTTCAGATCCTTTTCCCTGATGGGCTCGTAATCGTTATCATCGGTCTCATCCCCCTGCCGGAGATATTTTACGACGATGTCGGGAGCAATTCCTTCTGCCTGAATGGAGCGTCCCTTCGGTGTGTAGTAGCGAGCGGTCGTCAATTTCAGCGCGGCCCCATCTTCCAGAGGAATTACGGTCTGTACGGAGCCCTTTCCGAAGGTCTGGGTTCCCATAACCAGGGCGCGGCCGTTATCCTGGAGGGCGCCTGATACAATTTCTGCGGCGCTCGCCGTTCCTTCATTCACCATTACAACTATGGGGGCGGTGAACTCATCGCCCGTATCTCGGGCGTTGACCTTGCTTTCCATCCCCTTGGTTCGTCCTTTCGTCGAGACGATAACTCCGGACTTGAGAAAAACATCGGAGACCTCGATGGACTGGTTAAGGAGCCCTCCGGGGTTATTTCGCAAATCCAGGACAATGCCTTTGAGGGATTTGTTTTTGGCCGTCATCTCCTGAATGGCCTTCTTCAAATCATCGGAGGTTTTGTCCTGAAAAGAGGCGATACGGACATAGCCGATCTGGTCGTCGAGAAGCTTGTGTTTGACGCTGACGATTTTGATGATTGCCCTGGTGATGACAAAATCCCGGAGCTTGTTCTCGTTTCCTCTCAGGACGGAAATTGTTACTTTGGTATCTTTTGGTCCCCGGAGACGCTTAACCGCCTCCATAATAGTGATGTCCTTGGTGGATTTCCCTTCAATCATGATGATCTTGTCGCCGGCCTTGACTCCGGCCTGAAAGGCGGGCGTGTCTTCAATAGGTGATACAACGGTGAGGATATCCTTATAGATGGTGATCTCGATGCCGATACCACCGAAGCTGCCCCGGGTCTCCGACTCCAGCTCCTTATACATTTCCGGCGTCATATAGCTGCTGTGGGGGTCGAGGTTTTTGATCATGCCGTTGATGGCCCCTTGCAGCAGGGTCTTGGAATCCACCGGTTCTACATAATTTTTTTCGACAATATCGAGGACCTCATTGAAAGCCTTGAGATTTTTATATATTGACCGGTCCAGGGCGGCCGATACCATACTGTAGCAATAGAGTCCCATAAAAACCAGCAGGGCCGCCATGCCCAGAAACACTATCCATCTTGTTTTTGTTTGCCTTTTCATTTGCACCTCCACATAATACCCTGCACCTCTTTCAGCATCGCTGCATGCTCAAAACTCGTACCCAATAACACTTTTTTTGGGGAAAATTCAAATCTTTTTTTATTTCTGGAGGTTATCGACATTGTAGGGAGGCGGCTGTTTTTAGAAGGGATTCCCCGTCACCGACATAAAGGAGGCGCATCTGCCGGTTGATGTTCTTGATCAAACTGGAGAGGACTCTGCGGGGGCCGATTTCCACAACCGTGGTTACACCCATGGCGGTTATTCTTTCCACTGTTTCCTGCCAGCGCACGGGAGAAACGATTTGCCGCCGCAGAAGTTCCCGGGAACAGTCGGGGGAATGAAGTCGGCAGGGATCATAATTGGAAACAACTGGTATCAGGCAGGGATTAAAATCTGTCTTTGCCAAATCCTCGCCGAAAAGCGCGGCGGCTTCACTAAGGAGACGTGAGTGGCAGGGGACGCTTATGGGTAGGGGTACAAATATTTTGATCCCTGCTTCCCTGGCCATTTCCCCCACCCGTTGGACCGCCTGGGCGTTTCCCGAAATGACGATCTGGTTCGGGGCGTTGAGGTTGGCCAGATCAAGGGGTTCTCCCGGGAGTGAACAGGTCGTGCAGACCTTCGCCACGGCCTCGTAATCCAGACCCAGGATGGCGGCCATTGCCCCGGCGCCGGGAGGCAAGGCCTCCTGGTGTCTTTTGGCCCTTGCCTGGACAATGGTTATGGCTTCTTCAGGCCCCAGCGAACCTGCCGCATACAGAGCACTGTACTCACCGAGACTGTGCCCGGCCGCCACCGTCGGCGCGGCGTCACCGATATGCCCTTTGAAAATATCATAGGCGGCGAGTTCAAAGGTCAGTACGGCAAGCTGGGTATGGATGGTCTGATCAAGAACATCTTTAGGGCCTTCGAGACAGATTTTGGCGATGTCTATGCCGGTGATATCCTGGGCTCGGGAAAACACCTCCCTGAAGGCTTTAAATTCCCCATATAAATCTGCCCCCATACCCACATATTGCGAACCCTGACCTGGAAATACCAGTGCCCATTTCTCCATATTCTTTTCCCTCGTTCCTAATTCTCTGTAACGTATATTCCAGGGGACCTCTCCAGGGGAGGATACTTTCGGCATCCCATGGTCGGCGGGTTTTGCATGGTCGATCCATACTGAGTCAGCCAGTCCGTCCAATCCCTCCACCAGGAACCGCGCCGTTCCTCTTGGCGGCTCAGCCAGTCGTCCGGGTCCTCTGTAATCTCGACTGTCCCTGCCCAGAACTTCCTTCTTGACCCCTCCGAATGGGGGTTAATGATGCCCGTGATATGCCCTTCGCTGGAAAGGACATACCGCCGGGGGGCCTTGATCAGGGAGCAGGTGTGGAAGGTTCCCCGCCAGGGGCAGATATGGTCCAGTAGCGTTCCCACGGCGTATAAAGGCTGCCCGACCTTTTCCATATCAATCAGCCGATCTCCCAGGGACAGGACGTCTTTTTTTGCCAGGTTGTTATGCAGGTAAAATTCCCGAAGATAGAAGGAGCACATGGCTTCAGGCAGTCGGGTGCTGTCGCTGTTCCAGAAGAGCATATCCGATCTCGGAGGCGTTGCGCCATAAAGATAATTCTGGACAAAGTTTCTCCAGATCAGGCTGTCTGACCCAAGAATTCGGAAGAGCCAGCCCAGGTAGCGGGCGTCAAGGAAGCCGTCCATTTTCATGAGGGCCTCGGTGGCTTCAATGGATTTTTCGCTTATGAAAACCCCCAGATCGCCGGGCTCGGAAAAATCCACCAGGGTTGCAAGCAGCGTCCAGTCGGCCACGGGCAGATGCCCCTTTTTCCCTGGGCCCCGGTTCAACCAGGCCATGAGGGCGGCCAGGGCCGTGCCGCCGATGCAGTATCCTGCTGCATGGACGTGGGGAACCTTGCAGATGTGCCGTGCCGCCTCCACGGCCTTCAGCACTCCCGTGAACATGTAGTCGGCAAAAGTTACATCATGCATGACCGCCGTCGGATTTTTCCAACTGATAACAAAAACGGTGAATCCCTGATCTCTTAAAAAACGGACAAAACTCGTCTGCGGTGTGAGGTCAAAGATGTAGTACTTGTTGATCCAGGGAGGGACTAGCATGATCGGTAAGGGGTGCGTTGTTTCCGTTGACGCCTCGTACTGGATGAGTTCCATCAGGTTATTGCGGAAGACCACAAAGCCCGGTGTTATGGCAATATTATCACCAACTTTGAAGGCCTCTTCATCTGTGATCTTGGACAGATAATCGCCCCGGGAAAAATCATCCCACGCCTGACTCAAGCCTTGACTGAGACTGCCGCCGCCGGTATCAATAAATTTTTTTACAGCCAGGGGATTGGTCCAGAAAAAGTTGGCCGGCGCGAGAGCATTGATTACCTGCTGAGTCCAGAAGAGGGCCCGCTGCCGGTCTTTATCGTTAAGATCCAGGCTTCTATCTACGAGACCCTTGAGCCAGTCATTAAAAGTGGAATGAAATCGTCTGCTTAATTTTGCATTTTTTCTGACATATTCGAGGAATACCTCACTGGCGTCGGACTTGTCCTCCGCAGGCAGTTCAGAGGAAAGGATATAGGGGAACTCCTCCCGGGTGGCCTTCTCCAACTGCTGAAAGAGATCGATAACTTGCTGATTCATTTCTTCCGAGCGGTCCATCCATGAGTGTTGGACCTTCCAGAAAGACGTTAGAATATCCAGGGGGTCCATTATTACGACCTTTGTTTTTCTGCGGCGGCAAGCAAGCTTGGATCTTCGATGTAATTCACGATATCTTTGAGAGTTGTATCTTCCCCAAGAAGATCAAGGGGAATGGCCACTTTGAAATTCTCTTCGATGAATGTTTGCAGATTAACGGCCGCCATCGAGTCGAAATCCGGAATATCCCCCAGACGGGTCTCTCCGGTAACGGCAATACTACCTACCTCCGGAAAAAGGTCTTCAATCCCCAGCTTGAGTTTTTTAAGAGTATCTGCCATGTCTTTCCTCCTTTCAGATGTTCCTCAGTTCAGATCCGGATAAGATTGGCCCCCCAGGACAATCCGCCTCCGAAGGCGGCCGTAACGACAAGATCCCCCTCGCCAATGATCCCTTCCTCCCGGGCCTCATCGAGGGCAATGAGTACGGAGGCGCTGGCTGTGTTGCCGTACCGGTCCAGATTTACATAGAACCGTTCGGAGGGGACGCCCAGGTCCGCAGCGATTCCGAGGAGAATGTTGATATTCGCCTGGTGACAGATGAAGCATTTCACATCTTCCAGATTCATGTCGGCTGCTGATACGACCTGCCGGATTATCTCGGGCCCCTTGTCAATTGTAAAAGCGAAAACATCCTCCCCTTTCATGCGGAAATAGGCCAGCCGGGGGTTAGTTATTTTTTCATAGGGCAGCATGGCGCCGCCCCCGGGGATAGAGATCGTCTCGCTCCGGCTACCGTCGGTGGCCAGCGAGGAATGAAGGATGCCCCGGAAAGAATCATCTCTGCGTTGCAGTAAGACGGCCCCCGCCCCATCCCCGAAGTAGGGAAAGGTGGAAAAATCCTTTTTGTTGAGAAATCTCGAATAGACCTCCGCGGCGACGAAAAGGATGTTGCCGTACTGTCCAGATTTCACGAGGGAGTCGGCCAGGTGAAGGCCATAGACGCTTCCCGAACATACGGAATTGATATCAAAGGCAAAAGACCTTTTGGCGCCGAGGAGGTGCTGGAGCCTGGTCGCTGTGGCCGGCTGGATACGATCGGGAGAAGATGTCGAAAGAATGATTCCCTCGACATCCTCTGGGAGGAAACTGATCTTTTCCAGACAGGTGCGGGCCGCTTCCAGGGCCAGATCGGAGGTGCTCTGGTTTTCCCCGGCGTGACGCCGCGCCAAGACACCGGTCTTATTGCCGATTAATGACTGGGCTTCCCGGGAAAACTGCATCAGCTCTTCATTCGGTACAACTGTTCCCGGCAGATAAGATCCCGTGGAAGCAATTAGGGCCCTTCTCATTTTGCTGTCCTCGTCCGTTTTGATCAGGAAAACTGCCAATGGTGAAGATATGAACCGTTATTCATCGCCGCCGCTTGCTTTAATACTAACATGACCGGGGAATCACTGTCAAAGCAAAACCCCTTCAGAGGGTGCCGGTGTGGAACTCAGCATGACCTTGTCAATCCGGTTGCCGTCCATGTCCACGATTTCGAAACGCCATTCTTCCCAGTTAAAATGGTCTCCTGTGGATGGAATACGTTCCATATAGGACATGATAAAGCCGCCGAGGGTGTAAAAGTCGCCCTTTTCCTCGGCGGGAAGGCCTTCGATGTGGAAATGGGTTTTAAAATCTTCAATGGACAAGGATCCGTCCACGAGCCAGGAACCATCATCTCTCTGGACAATGGGATTGTCCTCTTCTTCGCTGATCGAGGGAATATCGCCCACAATAGCCTGAATTACATCGCTGATGGTCACCATTCCTTGAATGATGCCATATTCATCAACCACCATGGCGATGTGGATGGGGGAGGTCTTGAATTGCCCCAGGACCTGCCAGGCGGATATTGTTTCCGGGAAATAAAGGGGCCTTTTCAGCAGGGGGATCATGTCCAGTTCCTCTGCGCCCGAGGCTGCGACTTGCTTCAGGAGATCCTTGACGTGGAGAAACCCGATTACCTGATCAAGACTTCCCCTGCCCACTG
Source organism: Syntrophus sp. (in: bacteria) (assembly GCA_003451635.1). GTDB lineage: Bacteria > Desulfobacterota > Syntrophia > Syntrophales > UBA8958 > UBA8958. The sequence continues at coordinate 7,188 of DMAT01000339.1, forward strand.
GGAAGCAGGTGTGCTGGCCCGACCTGATGATGTCAAGGTTGTATGGAAAGGACTTATCCGCATCCAGCCAGAGGATGTCCGGACGGGGCGTCATCAGATCCCTGACCCCCAGGTCGTCGATATGGAAGGCCCGGTGGCAGATCTCATGTTCCATGGCATGAAAAATGCCGGCCTCAGCTCCTTCTTCAAGAAGGACCTTCACTTCCTCTTCGGACACGGAACTCTCCGATTTCTCGATGCGGAACACCTTCAAAAACAGCTCGGTGCTGATATTGAGAAGCCAGACAAGGGGATAAGCGATGATGGAAAGGTAATATACCGGAAAGGCTGCCAGCGAGGCGATCCTCTCCGCTCTGAAAAGTGCCAGGCGCTTGGGGACAAGTTCTCCCAGGACAAGAGATAGATAGGTGATAACGAGGACCACCAGGGCAAGTCCCAATGGTTCGCTGTAGGGGCGAAAAATTGAAAACTGCTGTAGATAGGCGCTTAGAGATTTGGCGATGGTCACACCGCCATAGGCCCCGGACAGGATGCCAATGAGGGTGATGCCGATCTGGATGGTAGAGAGAAAACTCCCCGGTTCCTCCGATATGCTCAGCGCCTTCTCGGCCCCTGCATCCCCGCTTTCCGCCTCGACCTTGAGCTTGGCCTTTCGTGAGGAAACCAGGGCCATCTCCGCCATGGACAGTGCCCCGTTAAGCAAAACGAGAAACAGCAGGACAATGGCCTCAAGGGGCAGAGAATTCATGATTTATGATTTCCGAGGGAAAAGGGGTTCCCGATGATCTTTCATATTTACCCTGATATGCATTTCAATTGTAATATAAGAATAATCTTTCCCTTAGTCAAGGAAAACAGTGGAGGGATTTTTTTAGTCTCCGCAAGGTCTTCCTTTGCTGTGATTAGTTATGAAGGTTTATTCGCGATCATTGAAATCAGAGAAGATGATAATAAAGGGCCGACAGGACAAGGAAAGCCAGCAGCATGACTGCCGTGGCGCCGACAAAACCGAATGTGACGCTCTGTTTGCCATCCCGGAGATGAAGGGAATGATGGCGATTAGCAGCACAACAGGAATCCCGTAAGCAACAAACTCATCCCGCATGACCACCGATGGTTTTCCCTGCTGCCCACAGAGGGTATTGCAGGACGCTGGAGAAGGCCTGAATGCTGACCACCTCTCTTGACGGCTGCGGGGATGAGAAGCTGGGATGTTAACATGGCCGTTCCCTATATCAGGATGAACGGATCAACGCAATTCCCCTGAAAAATTCGCGGCCCTATCCTGCAGAACCACAACATAGAAGGTCATCTCAGGCTAAGGAGATGCCTCACTCAAAAGTATTAGGAAGAGTTACTTACGTATAGCACCTACTTATCCTTAGATTTCGAGGTAGAACTATAGTGAGTATTGCCGTTTGTATTATAGCTTTAAAGAATCCATAATAACTCACCACATAATGGAACATAGGGAGAGGTCGGCATCAAGGCAGCTAATATGTCCTGACCTATCTCTTTGCCAAGGCTATTACTTCTTGATGTCTTCTNNCGCCTTATCGACTTTCTTGCCGGTGCGTTCCATCGGGCCCTCTTTGTTGCAGCCCAATAGCCCCACCATCATAACGATAATCATTAATGCAGTGATGATGCCTTGAACAAATTTCTTCATTGGAATCCTTCTTTCAGTCTGAGGTCTTACCTCGACCATGTGTGCCGACTTTTTTCAGTGTCTCCCGTCATCTTCCTGGCTTGGGTTACGATAGATAGTACCTTTTGTGGGTTCATCCCCTCTATTCTCTCTAAACCTTTTTTTTCTGCGGCAGCAACCTTGGCAATTGTGTCATAGCTAGATTCGACTAAGCGCCGCGATAGGACTTTCCCTATCCCTTTGAGTTCTTGCAGCTCTTTCATTTGGTTCCTCATAGTATCCTCCCCTAAATTTTCATTAGTGCGCTACCCCGTTATCCCGCCCTTGGCACCGCGCGTGCAATTCGTACAATTTCTTGAGCAATATCTTCAGGTGAAAGAACAAAATCTATAC
>DMAT01000419.1 GCA_003451635.1 Syntrophus sp. (in: bacteria)
TCGGCGGCGCTGCCGCCGTTGCCGAAGATCATGACCTTGTTGCCCGCCTTCAGAACCGCGGTCATAGCATTGACAACCCTGACAATGATTGACAGATTGTCGTTCACAAAGCTTTCCTTGAGCTGACTGCTCTCTTTAAAAATTTTTACTATTAGGTCTTCCATATTCTCCCTGCCTTCAAAGCGGCGCTAATATATTTATCCACCCTTCCCGTGTCAAGGTCAGAAGGAGAATAAAAGGGAGAATGGGGCGTTGAAAACGCTCATCTGCGGTATTCCGCTTCAAACCTTATCGCTCAATCTATGCCTACATACGCCTCGCGGTTCGGTTTCTGCGCACCTTGCATTTGAGCATTTTTGAACGGCCCCATCATAGGGGGGTGAAAATACGAGGAATGATTTTAGGCGAAGTGTTCCTGGCGGAAACGATCCTGCAGTTCGGCGAGCTTTCCTTTATTCCAGTCCGAAACCCGACTGTAATACTGGGTGATTTTGGCAATACCATCCACATTTACCGATGAACAGTGGCCACATAGCTCCTTGAGTCCGCGGGTGGTCTTACCGCAATCCAGGCAAGTGGTAAAATCGGGGGAAAAAATTAGCTGACGGCAGTTCGTTTCCCTATAGGCCCAGATGATGAATGCCGCCAAATCACCGGCAGGAGGATTGTATTCCCCTATCCATAACTGACTGGCAGCCCCGGTCTTGATCAGGGGATGAAAGCGACCCTCCATGCTGACCCGTTCCTGCGGTTTTAATGGGGCGGAAACAGGGATATGGGTTGAATTCGTATAATAAAGACAGCCATTGACCATATTTCCCCGGACATGGCGGCCCGCCTGGGGAGAAAAATAGCGAAGGTCGAGACGGGCAAAACGGTGGGATGTTGTTTCCGCGTGGGGCTGGTCCAGAACCATCCTGATGCCATGACGGGCGCTGAGTTCCCCTGCCTGTTTCTCCATAAAGGCTATAACCTTAAATCCAAAATCAAAGGATTCCGCAGACTCGTGGATTGGCTTTCCCGTGTGGATCTGTACCAGTTCATTCAACCCCACCATGCCCAGCAGGTAAGACGCGCGATCCATGCGCAGATAGGGCAAACCGTCCAGATTCATGGCCAGCGCGGACAGAGGACCCTGATCTCCATAGGAAAGCAACCTCTCCAGAAATGCCCTTTTCTGATCATGAGCCCCGGCTGCCAGAGCCATGATATCTTCTAGACCTTTAAATAACCGCTCGGTATCACCTTCGGCCCGGTATCCCAGACGGGGCAGATTGAGGCTGATACTCTGAATGGCTGCAAAGCGCCCCCGCCAGGGTATTTCCATTTCATCAATACTAGCGGGAATACCGAAGGCGTAGAGGGCCTCCGCTTCGCTCTTCCTCTCCAGAACGAAACAGGGATTCCCCATAGCGGCGGCCTCACAGACATGGCGAAGGAAGTCTTCGTGACCGGAAGTTTCAAAAAAACGCGGGGTAAGGTGTACAATAGGCCGGGGGAAGATAAAAGGTTTGCCCGTGCCGTCTCCCTTCTTAAAGACATCGAAGAGGGCCCAGGCGAAGCGTTGCGCTTCCCCTTCATATTCCCCGCAGGTACGCCCGGTGCTTTCCCCGGCCGGACCGATCATGGGCAGATCCCGGAGAGACTTCGGGACCTCCCAGAAGACGTGAATATCGGTAAACATGGCCTGCCCTCCCCGGGCCGCCGTTAATTGAGAAAACTCATAGACGAGCATCTGGGCTAATTGCCGTACTTCCCGGTCCGACATGCCCTCAAGATAAGGGGCAAATGACAGGTTTACAAAATTCCAGCTGATGATACCGGCAAAATACCCCTGCAGAATGGCGCCGAATCGAACCATGTGGGCCAGCAGAACTTCCGCATGTTTGGCCGGTTTGGCCACGGTCAGGGAGCGGGGAAGATTCAGACCGTATTTTTTCAGATACTCCAGGGATTGACAGATGGCGAAAGGCCGGTCGATATACCCCAGCCCGTGGATATGGAAATCACCGAGGATATGGGCGTCGCTTATTTCCTGGGGAAAGATGCTGTGGAGGGCGTACTCCCGCTTGATCCCCTGGGCCAGAACAAGATTTGTCCCTTCGGGGCCATGGGGAACATTGGCATCCTCTTTATTCTGATGCAGAATGAGGCGATCGACATCATAGAGGGAAAAACCGAGGCGGGCATGCATGCGCCTGGCCTTCTCCAACCCCCGTTCCACAAGCTTTGCGTCCACGAGTTCACGGACCAGAGACGTCGTCAGAACGGAAACCCCGGAAGCAAACAGGCCTTTTTCCACATCTTTACTGATGGCCGTCGCTGTTTCTGGATCAATCCCCGTTTCGCGGATCAGGGTATCCACTATCCGCTGCCGGTTCCACTGATCCACCTCCTCTCCGGATGTCCTTACAAACAGCGTCATATCCGTTGTTTCCGGCGGGATCATCCCTAATAACCTCTCATCTCAAAATACACCTGATAATACCTCCGTATCCCCTTTGCCAAGGGGGAATATTCTTCACTAAATATTCGTTCTCGACGTCGTCCGGGGGTTATCCAGAACGCTTTCCGCCGCCATGGTAACCTCGGCGTCATGGTCGTGGGTCATCGTAAAGACCCGGAAATGCACTATCCGGGCCGGAATAAATCGGTAAATGTCCCGCAGGGGCTCCTGAGAGGTACGACCCACAGCGGGATTGAAGATATTTACCTGCTTGTCCGTCTGGGCCATGGGATTGATCGGCCGCGGGTCCTGGGTAGCCAGATCAACCCGCAGGGCCAGTTTTTTGAGAGCTTTTGGCAGACATCCCCTGATCTGTCTTTCATAATCCCCGGCCTCGGAAAAGCGGGTGCCCTTATGAACGCTTTCGAGGGATATCTCCGTTGAAAAAGACATCTTCCATTTCACCTGCCGGCTGTACAGCCGTTGCCACTCCTTGCCAAGCTTTCTCCTGGCAGGATCTTCATCAATCGGCCATTGCCGGACCGCATCGAACAACCACCATTCATCCAATTGGCCATAAGCGTCCAGATCCTCCAGGGGATTCCGGGGAAAGAGGATGTTCATCGTATCCCGGAAGATCTCCTGAAGATGTAGATCCAGAGCCCGGGTGGTCCGGTGGAAATAGACATTGGCGTAGAGAGTCAACCTGGCGTTCAGGAAGCGGCGGAGGGCGGAAATTCCCGCTTCATGCAGAGTCAGACCGGCGTCGGTAAAAAAGGAGTAATACCTTATTCTGGCAATGTCCACCATATCGAGGGAAATGCTCGACATGAAAGCGTCCCGCTGCACATAGTCGAGATTGTCCACCGTATAGATCCCGGAAAAGAGCTGCCGGAGAAAGGGGAGCCACGGGGGCGCCGGTTCCTGAACATCGCCTGGCATCTTGATAAGATAGGCTACGTGGAGGGGGTCCAGTAACTCACCCTCCGCAAACGGCCCGGAGGGACTTCTTTTTATTTTCCTTATTGTTTTGCCAAGCTTGGTGACAATGATCTGCCTCCCCAAGTCTTCATGGGTGATTCCGTATTGATCCAGAAAATGATCGTCGAAAAAGTGCCCATAAGGACCGTGGCCGACATCATGGAGCAACCCGGCGACGCGCAGGAGCTCTTCAATATATCTTGCCGAGGGCACTTCTCCACATATTTCCCGAAGACTCGGGTAAAGGGACCGGGCAAATTCCCCCGCCACATGCATGGTCCCCAGGGAATGCTGGAACCGGGTATGCTCCGCCGCGGGATAGACCCAGCGGGCGCTCTGCAACTGGTATATCCGCCGCAACCGCTGCAGCCAGGGCGAATCGATAAGATCCTTCTCCGTTTTTTCCGTCCGATCACTCCCGTCCGGCACGGTGAAACAGGCGTACTGGTGGATCGGATCGGCAATCAGCGCCATGCCCTTGTAGATACGGGGGTATGTCGTCTCGTAGGCAATCATGAAGAGACTTCTATAATATTCGAGTAAAAATATCAACTTAAAAGGGAGGGTTGTCTATCTTCACTTGTGTATGACTGGGCGGCTCTTCCGGGAGTTGGGGAAGCTGAACGGGCTCAATCGGGCGGCTACCCGTTATTCCCAAGTTGAAATGTGACGCCCGGGTGAATAAATTTCCCCAGGGCGTCTAAGCATAAAATTTTATTTATACCTTTTGACCTTAAGTCGACGACATTGATCCCTTCATAATTATCCAAGTTACTCGTTCCTATCCCTGTTTGACCATTGCTTCATTCCTTCCATAACGATCAGAACAATGACGCCCGCGCCGAGTGGTCCCAGGTAAGAATCCAGCGGCAAGGCCACCGTCCCGAAAATCGGCCTGAGCATGGGCAGGTAAATAATCAGGGCCTGCAAGGCGAGCACCAGGATAATGACCGCCAGAAGCGCCTTATTCGAGAAGGGACGCATCTTATAAACCGGAATGCTCCATGCCCGGCAGGCATAGGCCGCCACGATTTGCAGGAGCACAACCGTTAAAAGGCCGATGGTCTGCCAGTTCGCGCTGCCGCTTTTCCAGACCGAATAGGTTACGGCCAGGTTTGCGATACCGAGGACGGTCCCGATCACCGCGATTTTCATCCCGAGGCCTCCGGCCAGGATGCCTTCCGATGGCGGCCGGGGTGGACGCCGCATCGTATCCGGCTCCGCTGGTTCCACACCGATGCCGAGGCCGAGGAGGCCGTCGGTCACCAGGTTGAGCCAAAGGATCTGGAAAGGCGTGAGCGGCAGCGGCATACCAAGAAGAGGACCGCATATCACCAGGATCAGCTTGCCGATGTTCCCGGCGAGGGAGAAAAGGAGAAACCTGCGGATATTGTCATAGATGGCCCTGCCTTCCTCAACGGCCGCCACTATGGTGGAGAAATTATCATCCAGCAACACCATGGCCGCCGCTTCCTTGGAGACATCCGTGCCCGTGATGCCCATGGCCACGCCGANNCGCCGTCGCCGGTCATGGCCACAACATGCCCCCTGGCCTGCAAGGCTTCGACAATACGCAGTTTCTGCTCTGGCGCCACACGTGCATACACAGAGCAATCCTCCACCGCGTCCAGCAAATCCTGTGAATTCATCCCGCTGAGTTCCTGGCCGCTCAGGACGCGTCCGGTTTGCATGATGCCCAGATCGAACGCAATCTTACGCGCCGTCAAGGGGTGATCACCCGTGATCATGACCGGCCGGATACCCGCCCGTTTACAGACGGTTATGGCATCGCGCACCTCCGCACGCGGCGGATCGATCATGCCCACGAGTCCGACAAAAACAAGATCCCTCTCCAATGCAGCGGGTGTGTTGAATTCCGTGGCATCATGCCCGGAAAATGTCCGGAAGGCTACCCCCAGCACCCGCATGCCCAATCCCGCCAGATCGGTGTTGGCTTCCAGGATGCGACTGCGCCAGTTTTCGTCCATCTCCACGGCGCGGCCGTTATCCCAGACCATGGTGGAGACCTCGATCAGGTTATCGACGCCACCCTTGGTGAAACCAACATATTGCGTAAACGCGAGCTCCACGCATTCGCCTACCCAGTGAGCACAGTCATCAACCCGGTGTACCGTGGTCATGCGTTTGCGCTCCGAATCAAAGGGAGCTTCGGAAACCCGCGGCAGCGCGGCGTTAAGTGCGTTTTGAAAAAGACCGAAACGGGCTGCCGCAATAACAAGAGCACCTTCTGTCGGATCACCCATGGCATGGAGGCGTCGCGCTGGGGTAGCATCTCCGGCCAGCACGGCATCATTGCACAAGGCACCACCCATGAGCAGCAGCGCAAGGGATGGCTCGCTTTGAATAAGAGCAGACGCGTTGTCATGACTGGTGAGAACCGGTTTTCGATGGCGTAGTTCCTCGTCCAGATCCAGACGGTGACCGGCCATGTCGAGAATGGTCACGGTCATGCGGTTCTCCGTCAAGGTGCCGGTCTTATCGGAACAAATTACGGTCAGGGAGCCCAAAGTCTCAACGGCGGGCAATTTCCTGATAAGCGCCTGCCGTTTGAGCATGCGCTGAGACCCAAGGGCCAGGGCGATGGTGATGACAGCGGGAAGTCCTTCCGGGATGACCGCCACGGCCATGCTGACGGCGGTCATGAATATCTGGCGCCAATCTTCGCCGGCAATCAGCCCCACAACGAATATCAGCCCCAGCAGCGCCACAGCGGCCAGGGCCAGGATTCGGCCAAGAGTGTCCAATCGACGCTGCAGAGGAGTGACGGTCTGCTCTACCTCCTGAATCAGTTCCGCCACGCGGCCAATCTGTGTGCCCATGCCTGTAGCGGTGACCATCATGCGGCCACGCCCATAGGTGACCGTGGTTCCCAAAAACGCCATATTAGTCTGGTCGCCCAGCGGCAGAGCTTGTGTATGGTCGAGCGTTCCGGTCCGTTTTTCCACGGCGTCCGATTCGCCGGTAAGGATCGCCTCCTGGACGCGCATATTTACGGATTCCATAATCCGGCCATCGGCGGGGACGATGTTTCCCGCTTCCATCAGGACGATATCGCCGGGGACGAGCTCCTGTGCGGCAATTTCAACAGCCTGACCGGAACGAATCACCCGCACCTTGGGCACGGCCAGGGAACGCAAGGCGGCCATGGCACGCTCGGCGCGGTATTCTTGAACGAATCCCAGCACCGCGTTCAAAATGATGATGG
>DMAT01000207.1 GCA_003451635.1 Syntrophus sp. (in: bacteria)
CGCTTCGTTAAGACAGTAAAGAAGAATATGAAAAAATGAATGACGCGAACCGTACAATCGGCTCCAGTGGATGCGCTGACCCATGCCGTTACAGAGAGTGACTTGACATATATGCATAAATGATACATACTAAGGCATCAACATTGTATGAGGTGAAAACATGAGAACAACTTTGAATATCGAAGATAGCCTGATCGAAAAAGCATCCAAAATGACGGGGATTAAGGAAAAAACTGCCCTCGTTAAACTCGGCTTGGAGGCGCTCATCGCCAGAGAAAGTGGTAAGAGACTTGCGAGGCTCGGTGGGACTCAAAAGCAGTTGGAAGTGATACCAAGAAGAAAAGGGGCATGATAGGAAATGGTTCTTGTGGATACATCGGTATGGGTCTCACATTTGCGGGATGGAAATGCTGAGTTGGCAAACCTACTCAATGATGGAAGGGTGCTATGCCACCCGTTGATTGTTGGAGAACTTGCCTGCGGGAATCTCAAAGACAGAGCAGTGATCCTTTCTTATCTGCAATTGTTGCCGATGAGCATCGAAGCCGAACCTGATGAAGTATTGTCATTTATAGAGAATAACCACTTAATGGGAAAAGGGATGGGCTATGTGGATGTCCATCTTATTGCATCCGCGGTATTAACCGGTGTACCTATCTGGACACTGGATAAGAAACTGGCGCAAGCTGCGGCTGGTCTGCATATAACTTATAAAAATTGACAACAAATCGCCGCATGCGATTGGCGTGCACGCACGCCTCCCCGTGACCTTTCGTTAGTCTTTGGAGGAAAAAAAGGAGATGAAAAAATTATCAATAGTATTGGTTTTATTCCTAATGGGGTGTGTTGGAATACCTGAAAATGTGAAACCCGTTGATAATTTCAAGCTAGAGAAATATTTGGGGAAGTGGTACGAAATTGCGAGGCTGGATCATTCATTTGAACGAGGTTTGACCAGAATAACAGCAGATTACAGTTTGCGGGATGACGGCGGTGTCAGAGTATTAAACCGCGGTTATTCTCCAAAAGAAAATTCGTGGAAAGAAGCCGAGGGGAAGGGCTATTTTGTTAAAAAATCAGATCAAGGTTACCTGAAAGTTTCTTTTTTTGGCCCCTTTTATGGTTCTTATATCGTGTTTGGGCTTGACCATGAGAATTATCAATATTCACTCGTATGCGGTCCCGATAAATCTTATTTATGGATTCTGGCCAGAGGCCCAAAAATAAAGGAAGATGTGAAAAATAAACTCATTGCAAAAGCAACAGCATTGGGTTTTGATACGAGCAAATTGATATTTGTCGATCATGATTTGACCGAACGGGGAAAGCCGGTGATCTTACCGTTCGCACAGAAAGGGGGATCATAAATGAACCATGTGAAAATTGATAACAACGTATTTATACCCATGCCTGATAACTCATATTGGTCTCTTGGGGAATCTGTTGGTCATGCCTGGAACATAGGAGAACAGCTCGTTACGAAATGATGGCGAAGATGACAATCCATACGAACCCGCGTTCCGCAGGCCGGTGGTCTTTTCGTTCAGCCGCACTTTCGCACTCGCAGTTATGATTTAAGGCTCTTCAACCTAAACTGATAGGAGAATCATGTGAAGAAGAAGTCGCTGAGCCTGCTTTTGATTGCTATCGGTCTTGTCGGCTGTGCCTCAAACCAAGCAGCGCATACCGGCACGCAAGGCGCACGCACAGAGATTTGTAAGGCAACTACCGAAGCGGAAATCGCATCGCTGTTCGATCGCTGGAATCAGGCGCTGCAGACAGGTGACCCACATAAGGTGGTTGCCAACTATGCGGAGCGTTCAATCCTCTTGCCGACGGTTTCAAACAAACCACGTCTCACGCCAGCCGAAAAAGAGGATTACTTCCACCACTTCCTGGAGAACCGCCCCTCCGGCAAGATTGACTTGAGAACCATTGAGATTGGTTGCAACACTGCGGTTGATGCAGGTCTTTACACCTTCACTTTTGCCAAGACAGGGGCAGTGGTCAGCGGGCGCTACACCTACACCTACCGCTGGAACGGTTCAGAGTGGTTGATTACAAGCCACCACTCTTCCGCTATGCCAGAGAAGAAGTAGTAAAGAGGCCTAATCAGATGAAAATCCTTAAATATATTATACTTTTTTTGATCGCTTCTTTTTTAGTCTGCCCTATTCCCGGGGTAGCCGGCGCCGGTCAGTGTTATATCGGCAAAGAGACCTTCGGGGTCAGCCAACCCTACTTTAAGGAGAGGGTCTGCCACTATTTCTTTCATGAAATCAGGACCTACTCAGTTCCCCCCCGAGAGTCGGAATACGCCCAGTCACTTCCGGACATCGAACTTCACTCCGATCCCCTCCATATTTCCTTTGTAAAAATGCTTCAGGACAAGAAGTTCGTCTCCATGAAAAAAGGGACCCCTGTATTTTCTTGTCAGTTTGACCTGGAAACACTCAAGAACGACCCTCAGCAGGCAGAACTGCAGGGCATGAACCTCCCCGAGTATAACTGCCGGGGCGCTGTTTTCAGGTTCGTCCCGATCCGGCCCGTCAATTTCAGCGTCTGCTACTGGGTCGCCATTGACGATGTCATCTGCCCGCAAACAGAAAATTTCCCCCTTTTTGCCGGCAGCGATGTGCATGAAGAGCCGGAGTCGCCGGCTATTGCAGGAAAAGTTGAAGAGTGAGAAGATACCGAAAATATTGGTGGAGGGCGGTCTGTTTCGCCGCAGTCGTCTTTTCCCAGTTTGCCTGCACGCCCCCGCCGGCCGTCGCACCCCCTAAGCCGTCAGGTATCTTCGTCTCCCAGATCCAACCCGTAACGCCGGACCTCTTCGGGGTAGTTATCACGACCGGACAGGTAGAATACGGTTTCCTCCAACCTTATAGGACTGGGAAAGACGATAAATTCCTGACAAACGACCCGGAAAACACCTGGCTGGTCCGCAATGGCCTGGTCAAAGGCGCCCTTTTGGGAACAAAAGAGGCCAACCTGATGAGCTTCGATCAATTATCCGGGGAACCTTTGAACCTTGCTCAGGCAGATGATCGCACCCAGTATCTGATTTCCTCACCCGACGACCCCGATTACAAGGAGCCTCTGGGGCCAATTGACGTGTTTCGGAAGACCAGGCCGACGGATCTGTTGCGGACAAGCAAGGAGCGTTTGACCGCCCCCCTGGAGCATACCCTGTACCTGAAACTCCCCCGTCCCCTCAAGACCGGCCACCAGTATGTGCTTAACTTTAGGAGCAAACAGCTTCCCGACGTTACCTTTCGCTACGATCCCCGGGCGATGAGGAGCGAGGCCGTCCACATGANNAGCCATATCGGTTTCCGTCCCGACGACCCGGTCAAGGTTGCCTTTCTGTCGCTCTGGGCGGGCAGTGGCGGACCGGTCGATTTCCGGGAGGGAGCCGCCTTTTATGTCCTCGCGCAGGTGTCGGGGGCGGAGGTGTTCCGGGGAATGGTGAAACTTGCCAAGGCGGCCAAAGACAAAGATGAAGACGCCTATTATAAAAATTACAACGGCGCCAATGTTTACTGGATGGATTTCAGCAACCTGAGGCAGGAAGGGATATACCGGATTTACGTGGAAGGCACGGGCTGCTCATATCCTTTTGAAATCCGGAGGGGGGTATGGGAAAAACCCTTCATCATCTCCACCCGGGGCCTCTACCACCAGCGCAGCGGGATTGCCCTGGGACCACCCTATACGGATTTTCGCAGGCCCCGCAATTTCCATCCCGATGACGGCGTCAAGGTTTATGCCTCCCGAACCACCCTCATGGAGACTCCCAACGGCTTTCTGGGGGGAGAGGACAACTTCTCGAAGATCATTGCCGGAAAAACCTCAGAACTTGTCCCCCAGGCCTGGGGAGGATACTGTGATGCCGGAGACTGGGACCGACGCATTCAGCACCTGGAAGCAGCAAGGCGGCTTCTTGATCTTGCCGAAATCTTTCCCGATTTCTTCTCCCGGGTAAATCTCAATATTCCGGAATCCAGGGATGCCCTTCCCGATATTGTCAACGAGGCTCTCTGGGGGGTTGATTTTTTCCGCCGTCTTCAGACAAAGGACGGCGGTATCCGGGGAGGGATCGAATCATCGGGCCATCCGAGCTTCGGAGAAACGAGCTGGGGAACATCGCAGACCGTCATGGCCTATGCCCCGGATCTGTGGTCCACGTATCTCTATGCCGGCACGGCGGCCCGTCTCGCCCACTGGTTCCGGAAGGTTGATCAGGCCTTGGCGCAGGAATATGAAAGAAGCGCCCTCCTGGCCATGGAATGGGCGGAAAATAATCTAAGGCGCGGCAGCAAAAGCGTCCTCCCATATCAGGTCCACGACGCCCGGAATCTGGCAGCGGCAGAGCTATTCCGTCTGACCGGGGAGGGCAAATGGCAGGAACTCTTCCTTTCCACAACAGTCTTCAGTAAAAGGGCCGAGCCGGTGTATCGTCATGAGAAGCACGATCAGGGGGAGGCAGCATGGGTTTACTGCCGCATCAAAAGGCCAAATGCAGATAGGCAGCTCCAGCAAAAATGCCGGGAGGCCATTATTCAGGCAGCTTCCCAGCGGATTACCGCCCAGGAACGGACCGGCTTCAAATGGTCGAAGGACCCCTGGCGGCCTGCCCGGGCCGGGGCATTCACCACCCCCGACGCCCTGTACCTGATTCAGGCCCACATCCTGACCGGGAAGGAAAGCTTTCTGAAGGCCATCCTGCTGGCCGCGCAGACGGGGGCAGGGGCCAACCCCCTGAATATATGCTATACGACCGGCGTCGGGCATAAAAGCCCCCGCCACGCCCTCCATGTCGATTCCCGCTTCACCGGCCAGCTTCCTCCGCCGGGTTTGACCGTCCTCGGCCCCGTGGACGTGGAATGGTCCCGGGCCGATGCCCCGGATCATCAAACGGCAGGCAAATACTGCTATCCCGCCGTGAAAACCTGGCCGGTCATGGAGAGTTACTGGGATGTCTTCTGGTACCCCCTTATGTCTGAATTCACCGTTCATCAGACCATCGTCCCCAACGCTTTTGTGTGGGGGTATCTGGCCGCAAGGGGGTATCAATAATGGGGAAGTGTGTCCCTGTTTCACATTGACACAAAAGGGACACACCGGTATATACCAGCATAAAATAAAGTGAATCTTAGCTAGAAAAGAAGCTTATGCTCAAAGACAAGAAAATAATCGTGGTCATGCCGGCCTACAATGCCGCCAAAACCATCGTCAAGACCTACGAAGAGGTCATGGAACAGGGTATTGTGGACATGGTTATCCTCGTGGACGACGCCAGCGGGGATGATACCGTCGCGGTCGCCGCGCGCCTGCCTGCGGCCAAGGTTCATGTCCACGAAAAGAACAGCGGCTACGGGGCAAACCAGAAAACCTGTTACCGCCTGGCCCTTGAAGAAGGGGGCGACATCATCATCATGGTTCATCCCGATTACCAGTATACGCCCAAGCTGATTCCGGCTATGGCCTCGATGATCGGGAATGGACTTTACCACTGCGTATTGGGATCGCGGATTTTGGGCGGGTACGCCCTGGAAGGGGGAATGCCGCCCTGGAAATATGTCGCCAACCGTTTCCTCACCCTTATGGAAAACATCCTGATC
>DMAT01000022.1 GCA_003451635.1 Syntrophus sp. (in: bacteria)
CAACTCCTCGAACTTTACCACGTAACGCCTGAAGAATGTCCTCCGTGAGCAGACGATCTCCATTCTTGACTTGTAAAAAAACGCTAACTGAGATTTCTTCCTTTCTGGCTTTAACAAACTGGGGAAAAACATTTGCTATAATATCAAGTTCATCACTACGGATGTTCAGGGTTGGAAGAAGAGATTCTATTCTTTTGCCTTCAGCAGAATCCGGTCCTACCTTCTGGACATATTCAATCAAAGCTTTAACAGGCCTATTTCCGTTGCCTTTGGTTTGAAGATTTTTTATTGACCGGTCAAGCATTATTCGCTGGTTAACAGGATCATTCAGGTATGGGAAGCGGTCAATCGGTTCACTAAAATCGAAAGGAATGGAACCGCTAACATTACCATTGGTGACAGTCTTTTCCAGCTTTGCTAAGAGATCATTCATTTGATCCTCGGGGAAAAGCCCCGCAGATTTAGCAGCAGACAACCTGTCGAAAGCTGCGTTTGCCTGATAGACATTTGAAACGCGGGCTATCGTTTCTTCAAGATGCATGCGGTAATAGTCACGTCCTTGTGGATGGCTGACAAATAGTTCCTTTATCCTTATATCACCAGAGGTTTCAGTCAATGCAGTGTCAATGTGGTCAGATTTTTCAGTGCTGTCACCTTTTGAGAAGGCAGCTCTCGCCTTATTAGCATGATGTTTCGCTTGCTCCTCGCTCGTACGCGGATAAGTAGCACATCCAAATAAAAGGACAATCACGCTTAATATTAATATGATCTTAAATTTCACCTTAATCAATTCTCCTTTTCATTTGTTATGAGGTGACAATGTATAAAATATTTATCTCGCCAATTGCTGCCGAAAACTACAATTCCGAAACCAATTCAAGCTAATAAGAGTACAAAATACCGTTCTGCACTAAACTAAAAAACCCCGGCCTTCTTGAAAAGATACGGGGTTGTTATTAGCTATTGCATATGTTCCTTACGAATGATTATACGGGATGGAACTTACTCAAATGCCTTTTCTGATTTTGATTATCACTACTTGCATATGGAATCTACTAAAATATTAAATTATTTATCTTAACACTTTCATGAAGTTAGCCACACACTCAGTCATCCGAAAAATCCCCTCCTAAATCCACATGTTTCAACGCGGTATCATCAAAAACAGTGGAAAGTCAATGATATATTTATCATCGGTTCGCAAGCACAGAATAAATTCCCTGACGGACCAGAGTTGCCGTCTTTGCTTGATGTGCCTGATGTAACCTCAAGATCGGATTTCGTCGCCCATTGACATTTGGAAAAAGTAGACATATAACATTCTCAAAACACACATGGAGGATCTGAACATGGCCATGAAATACGTCAAGGGGAAGCTCTACAAGTTGACAATAGCCGATTTGCAGCCGGACCCAAATCAGGCCAGAAGCTTTATGGACCCCAATGCTCTCAATGAGCTTGCTGCTTCCATCGGGAAATTCGGCGTCCTGGTCCCCATACAGTTTTGTCAAAATGACCAGGGGGCGCTGGTCATCGTCTCCGGCCATCGCCGCGTCAAGGCTGCGGAAAAGGCGGGGTTGACAGAAATAAACGGCACCTTCACCGACGGCGACACGCGCCTCCAGGGGTTCGTGGACAACCTTCAGCGGGAAGGATTGTCGCCCGTCGATGAGGCGGAGCAGATGGCGGCCCTCATGAAGGAGTATGTCTTCAATCAGTATCAGCTTGCCGAAGCTCTCGGCAAGAGTCAGGCTGCTGTTTCCACTACCATCACGCTAAACAAGCTCCCGGAGGACGTCCGCGACGCCTGCCGGACCAATCCGAATATTCCCAAAACCATACTTCTGGAAGTGGCCAAAGAGAAAACGGAAGCGACCATGCGCCGGAAGTTCAAAAATTATATGGACAAGGCCGGTAAAGCGACTCAACCGGCTGATGTGAAGCAGCGGCTGTCAAAACAGCGTTCCCTGATCATGCAGACGGACGGTCTGACCGGGAAATTGTCCGGACTGCCTTGGCAGGAATGGTCTGAAGACGACCGGAATGATCTTACCAATGCCCTGCTGGGAATCCGCAGCCAGGTCCAGGGTCTCCTTCGTGACATGAACGCCCTTCCGGCAGAAGATCAACCGGACCTTCCCGGCAACAACAATCTCTCCTGATAACTTTATTCACGATGGAATGGTGACTTCTTTTTTCTCGATCTCCTGCATGGGATAATGCTTGATATTGCCCGTGATCAGGGTGGCCTTGCTGACAACGCAAGTGGCGGCGATGAGGCAATCGTCCAGTTCCAAATGATGGCTCTTGATTGTCCGGCGATAATCTCCCGCCAGGGCCGCAATTTTTCTGTCCACGTCAATCACCGCCAGGCTGTTCAGCAGTTTTAACGTCTTCTCCCTCTCATCGTCCCTCATGCCGGCGTGAATCTCGCCGATAGTAATGGCCGAACAGCACAATAATGAATCCTGGACCGCCTCTCTGAGCATCTCACGCACCGATTCGTTACCGCGAAGATGAAGGATCAGCACATCCGTATCAACGACGATCTGACGCATCGGCACGTTTTCCCCGTGTGGACTTTCTGACATTTCTGACAAAATGATCTACCCCCGCCGTTAGCTCAGGGTGTTCCCCGTCTTTCCAAGCGCCGAAGGTCTCGTCAATGGCTGTTAGTTGGTGTAGCCGCTGGAGTTCCCGCTTCAGTGCCTCACTGACAAATCTGCTCATCTCGCCTTTGCCTACGGTTTCACGAAGTTGATTCAGCAAGTCTTCAGGAATTTGAAAGTTGGCCTGCTTCAAAGCCGTGCTCATGACCATCCCCTCCCTCTCTATATAGTGACATAGGTATATTCATAGATAAGCCTGCAAAAGTCAACTGAA
Organism: Syntrophus sp. (in: bacteria); assembly: GCA_003451635.1. Lineage (GTDB taxonomy): Bacteria > Desulfobacterota > Syntrophia > Syntrophales > UBA8958 > UBA8958. The sequence continues at coordinate 2,884 of DMAT01000022.1, forward strand.
TAAAATAACAAATTGTCGTGCCCCGAGATGGCACGGTCAGGCGCTCATTAAAAGATTATTTCAGAAATGAGGCGCCCATGTTATGATGCCCCTAAAAAAAGGGGACAGGATTTGAAATGCCGGTTACGAAACCAGTTAAGCAGGTAAAAATATACACAGACGGTGCATGTCTGGGAAATCCTGGCCCGGGAGGATATGGGGCGGTGTTACTTTATGGGACGCTGCGGAAAGAGTTGTTTGGTGGATTTTGTTTGACCACGAATAATCGGATGGAACTCATGGGGGCGATTGTGGCTCTGCAATCCCTGAAAACCATCTGTGACATTACCCTGTTTACAGACTCTCAGTATGTGGTCAATGGTATTAGTAAAGGCTGGGCGCAGCGCTGGCGGCAACGTGGCTGGATGAGGAATAAGACGGAGAAGGCCGTGAACCCCGACCTTTGGGAACTGCTGCTCAATCTGTGTGAACGCCACCAGGTGACGTTTGTCTGGGTCCGGGGTCACGCCGGCGACCCGGAGAATGAACGTTGCGACGAGTTGTCAAAACAGGCGGCAATGGCGAGAGAGCTGCCCCCGGATAAGGGTTACCTCCCCTGATTCCTGCAAGGCTCTTGGGGCAACAATGCCAAGCCCCCTCTAAACCTCGAAATGGGTCAGCGGGGGTTTGCCGATTGGATAGACGTTAAAGCCGATCTCAAAGCAACGCCTATGGTCGAGAATATTTCTCCCGTCAAAGATAAAGGCCGGTTTGTCCATCTGCTCATAGATCTTTTCATAATCGAGGGAGCGGTAGAGGTCCCATTCCGTCATGACGGCGAGGGCGTGGCAGCCCTGGGCCGCTTCGTAGGGATCTTCCATATAATGAAAGACGCCGTCGATTTTGGCAAGGTCCAGGCGGGCATTGCCCAGGGCCTTGGGGTCGGATATAACCACCTCGGCGTGTTCTTCGGCGAGACGTCTGGCGATAAAAATAGCAGGGCTCTCCCGGGTGTCACCCGTATTGGCCTTGAAGGCGAAGCCCAACAGGCAGATGCGCTTTCCCGCCAGGGTGTTGAACATGGCCGTCAGCATGCTCATGATAAAGCGTTCCTGCTGGTAGACGTTGATCCCGACGACCCGTTCCCAGTAGTCTGCGACCTCCTCAAGGCCATAAAACCGGCAGAGATAGACAAGGTTAAGGATATCCTTCTTGAAACAGGAACCGCCGAAACCTACGCTCGCGTTGAGAAACTTGGCGCCTATCCGGCTGTCCATTCCGACGGCGCGGGCTACTTCCGCGACATCGGCTTCGGTTTTTTCACACAGGGCGGAGATGGTATTGATGGATGATATCCGTTGGGCAAGGAAGGCGTTGGCTACCAGTTTGGAGAGCTCACTGCTCCAGATATTGGTGGTGAGGATTCTCTCCCTGGGAATCCAGCGGGCGTAGATTTCCAAAATAGCGTTTCTCGCCTGACGCCCCCGATCCGTTTCCCGGGAACCGATCAGGACGCGGTCCGGGTTTTCCAGATCCCGAATGGCTGATCCTTCGGCCAGGAATTCCGGGTTGGACAGGACGTCAAAGGAGATGCCGTTAGCCTGGCTGTTCAGGATTCGCTCCATGGCCAGCGCCGTCCTGACGGGGAGGGTGCTCTTTTCAATGACGATTTTGGAAGACTGGGCGTTCTCCAGAATCTGACGGGCCGTCTTTTCCCAATACTGGAGATCGGCGGCCATGCCGGCCCCGGCCCCGAAGGTCTTCGTCGGGGTGTTGACGCTCACAAAGATGATGTCGTTATCTCTAATGGCCCCTTCCACATCGGTGCTGAAAAAGAGATTCTTTCCCCGTGTTTCCCGGACCAGATCATCCAGGCCGGGCTCGTAGATGGGCAGATCGTCGGAGTTCCACGCCGCGATGCGCTGGGGGTTAATATCCACAACCGTAACCCGGTAATCGGGGCATTTGCTCGCAATCATGGCCATGGTGGGTCCGCCTACATAACCGGCGCCGATGCAAAGTATGGTCTTGTTCATTTAATTATTTACCGTCCTTGATAAAAGTGTCATCGATGTACCCGGCAATCGCCAGGCAGGAGGTGAGCCCGGGGGACTCGATCCCGATCAGGTTGAT
>DMAT01000102.1:0-1290 GCA_003451635.1 Syntrophus sp. (in: bacteria)
CCAACGCCTCTCCGATCACAGCGGCGGTGAAACGACAGATTATTTCACGGCCGTCGCGATGACGGCAGACGGCCTCCAGTTCACATGTCCGCTGGTGCTCAAGTAGATCATAGCCCCGCCTCCCGATATCTTCGTAATCCCCATCACTGTTGTAGAGGACACGCATATTCTGACCGATAATCTCGTCGGCTTTCCATCCAAAGACCTTTTCCACCGCGTTGTTGGCAAAGACCACCCGCCGGTTCTTCAGACCCAATACGGCATGGGGAATCGCTTCGAGGATAGAGGATTCGAGTTCTCTCAATTCCTCCAACTTCTCCCGAATTTCCCGCATCTCCGTCACATCCATGGAGTTGCCGATCACCGCCGGACGGCCTTCATAAACTGCCGGGGAAACCGTTTCCATAATCCAGCGGACACTGCCTTCCTTAGTCATCACCCGAAACTCGTAGGGCGTCGTCCGTTCGCCCCTGAGCATCTCTGCGGCATGGCGTTGCGCGGCCTCCCGATCACCGGGGAAGATGAGATCTTTCCCTTTACTGCCGATAAGTTCGGAGGGATTATAATCGGCATAGGAGGCGGCATGAGGGTTTATGTATCTAAAGGTGCCCTCCTGAACCACATAGACGCCGGCAAAGGACTTTTCGGCCAGAATCCTGTAGTTTTCCTCGCTATCTTTAAGGTTCCGTCCGGTTTTTTCGACCTCCTCCTTGAGGGTTGACACAATGAGAAAAACAATCAGAAACATTGTAATACGGAGGAGATCAGAACCGATTTCAAGTCTGACACTCAGGATGATATCCGTGATAACAAGAAAAATGGCCAGGAAAACCGGCACAACGATACCACGCCGTTTCCACCAGATTGCGGCCATGATAATGGGGATATAGAAAAAATGGGTGTAGATCACCCCGGTCTTCAACACGATTTGGCCGAAGAGCTTCAGGCCGCAAGCGAAAAAGAGAAGACCCGCCATCAGGACTATCTGTCTTCGTTTCCCCGGACCTTCGGCAGCGGCGCCGAACAGGCTTAAAGATATTCGAGATAGCATGGTTTTTCCCTTTGCTGCGATTCAAAAGGAGGGCCGGGGTGGGGATGGGTTGAAATAACCCACCCTTCACCCTAACCCTCTCCCCGGGGGAAAGGGGATTTTCATTATTTGCAGTTTCTCAGTACCGCCCCGGCAATCTCTTCGAGGGGAAGGACCTTTTGTATTCCTCCCCTTTTAATTGCCTCCTGAGGCATGCCAAAAACGACGCAGGTGGCTTCGTCCTGGGCGATGGTGTAGGC
>DMAT01000102.1:1349-6245 GCA_003451635.1 Syntrophus sp. (in: bacteria)
AGAGCACATCGACGGACGGACGATGGCGGCTGACGAGCGGACCGTCCTGAACCTGGACATAGTAGCGGGCGCCGCTTAGTTTCAACAGGGTGTGTAGATTCCCGGGGGCGATCAGGACCCGTCCCCGGAATACCGTATCGTTGTCCTCCGCTTCCTTGACGGAAATCCGGCAGTCCTTGTCGAGACGTTGGGCAAAGGAGGCGGTAAAATGCTCCGGCATGTGCTGTACGATGACCATGCCCGGCGCGTCCATCGGCAGCGCTTCCAGAAAAACGCGGAGGGCCTCGGTACCCCCCGTGGAAGCCCCAACAACAACAACTTTATCCGTCGTTTCGAGAGTCCTGAGAATGGAACCCTTGGAAATCACGGCGTCAGCGCTGAGCTTCGGTTCCACCTTCCTGTTCAGGGTCGTGCGGTGGAGCTTGGCAATGGCAGCCCCTTTGACGGCGTCGCAGATCCGGATTTTTGCCTCTTCAAGAAAGCGCTTCGTTCCCAGTTTGGGTTTGGTAATAATATCCACCGCGCCGTATTCTAAAGCCTTCATGGCCGTCTCTGATCCCGATTCGGCAAGACTCGAACAGATCACCACAGGAATAGGCCGTTGATTCATTATCTTCTGCAAAAAGGTAAGGCCGTCCATCTTTGGCATTTCAATATCAAGGGTCATGACATCGGGAATATTCTGTCGGATCATCTCGGCGGCGGCATAAGGATCGACGGCGGCCCCTATCACCTCGATCTCCGGGTCCGAAGACAGGATCTCGACGAGAGTCTGACGGACAAGAGAAGAGTCGTCAACCACGAGGACCCGGATTCGTCTGCCCCCTTTAATATCAACCATTTTTTAGCCATCCTTCCTGTATATAGTTGGCGCCATATAGACAAAAGGCGTTTTAAGATTGCTCAGGGATTCTGCATGTCCGATGAAAAGATAGCCGCCCGGGGAAAGATGCTGGTAAAATTTTTGTATCAGCTTTTCCTGGGTGACCCGATCAAAATAAATCATTACATTGCGGCAAAAAATCACATCCATCTCTCCCGAAATATCAAAGGCGTCAGCAATCAGGTTCAGCTTGCGCAACTGAACCTTTGCCCGGAGTTCGGGAACGATCCGTACAATTGAGTTGCCGGGATTTCGACTCTTGAGAAGATACTTCTTTCGCAGGGGTAACGGTATGGGCTGTATAGTCTCATCTTGATAAACGGCCTGCCCGGCTTTCTCTAAAACGGTCCCGGAAATATCCGTCGCCAGAATCGTATAGTCCCAACCGGACATCCCATCGACGTACTCCTGAAGGACCATGGCGAGGGTATATGGCTCTTCACCGCTGGAACATGCGGCGCTCCAGATCCGGAAGGTGTTGCGGCCGCTGCTAGCGTTTCTACTGGCAAGCCTAGGCAGCGCTGTCCGGTTCAGATATTCGAAGTGGGCAGGCTCGCGAAAAAAATCCGTCTTGTTGGTCGTTACGGCATCAATCAGGAAAGGCGCCTCTTCACCCTTACCCTGTTTAGAGAAAACAAATTCACAGTATTTTTGGAAGGAGGGAATTTTCAGGTGTCGCATCCGTTTCTTCACCCTTCCCTCCATGAGGGTTTTTTTCTCCGGTCCCATGCAGACCCCGATATTGGCGTGGATCCATTCACTTAAACGCCGGAAGTCCTTATCAGACAAGTGAGCATCGCCATGTTCCGCATCTTCATAAGCCGTGTAAGCCATGATTTTCTTTCTACCCTTCGATCGGTGCTGCGTTTAAGGAGGCGCCTCCATTGTAATTGTTGCCCCTGGGGGCGTCTCTGGCGGGCTCGTTTTTTCTTCCCTCCAGAGTTTTCTGAAGAGTTTCTGAAAGCGTTCGGTCTTTCCTGCCTTCCCGACACTGAACCGCTTGCCTTTTTCAACAGGAAACAGCTTGCGGGGCGACATCTGATAGTCTTCCTCGAAACGGATTGCCGTCCCGGACGGTTCGGATCGAATCACTTTCCCCGTGACCGTCATAGCAACCATATCATGGACATCATCATTTGCATCGGGATCTTCAAAAACCAGATATAGATCTACTTTTACCAGCTCCCCGGGGTGCGCCCCCTCCAATTCCGGGAAGAATGCCCCGGTAGCGGAGAGATCCAGGGTCTGAGTGAAGAGGGGTCGATCTTTCCCTTTGCCCCGCAGCAGTGCGACCCGCGCCGGCACTTCGACGGGAAATCTCTCGAATCTTCTCTCATCCCTCAGAAACTCGCCTGCATGATGGGTCAAATGCTTTTTCATGACATGGTGTGTAACGACCTTGCAAGAAGTCAACATAATCCCCTCCCCCTTTCGGTGGGGGAGGGGAACCATATTCTCACGATCTCTACATTCTCGCTGTAGCGGGTAATTTTGCGCGGCACCTTGGAACCTTACCCTTGCGCGCCATCGCCTGCTTCCTGAATAACCCCCAGTTCAGTGCTGGAAAATACTCTGTCAATGTCCAGGATGATGATCAGCTCCTCGTTGCGTTTCCCGATTCCCTTTATGAACTCCGTCCGCCACCTTGAACCGATACGTGGAGGAGGCTCAATCTGGTTCGCCTCCAGCTCAAAGACTTCCTGAACAGAATCCACGAGAGCGCCAAGGATCGTCTTATCGTCTTCCACCGCTATTTCCATGACGACGATACATGTATCCACAGTCTTCTCTGTCATCGACAGACCGAACTTCAACCGCATGTCCACTACGGGAACTACATTCCCCCGGACATTGATGACGCCCCGCATGAATTCGGGAGTCCCGGGAACCTTGGTGGCCAAGGTGAAATCAAGAATTTCACGTATTTTGGCAACATCCACGGCAAAGACTTCTTCTTCCAGCTTGAACGTCAGGTACTGAGTCGTTTCAGTAATTCCTGTTGTACTCATAGTCATATCTCCTCTTGATATCCCTTAGTATCGTTCAAACTCGGAATCTTGGGCATCCCGCTTACCGCGACCGTCTGCCATATCCAGGGAATAACCGGCTGACTTTTCCGACTGCACCGGCCGGACCATCGGTGCAGGTTTCCTTTCAACAGCCTTCGGGTTGTGAGCCAGTTTCTTAACACCGGTTCCACGCGAAGGGATCTGACGTCCATGTTTTTTATCTGCCCGACCGCCCGTGTTTTCTGTTTTGAAAAACGCCACCGCAGTCTGTAACTGTTCCGCCTGCCCATTCAAATCTCCCGCCGTTGACGACATCTCTTCCGCCGCAGCGGCATTCTGTTGAATGACCTGGTCCAACTGTTGAATTGCCTTGTTGATCTGCTCCGCTCCGTTTTTCTGTTCACTGCTGGCGGCATTGATCTCCTGGACCAGATCCGCCGTCTTCTGAATAGCCGGAACGATCGCGTTCAGCAATTCACCGGCCTTCTCTGAAACTCGGACACTCGACGCCGACAGACGGTTGATCTCCCCTGCCGCGTTCTGGCTTCTCTCGGCCAGGCGTCTCACTTCTGCGGCCACCACGGCAAATCCCTTGCCGTGCTCTCCTGCCCGCGCCGCCTCGATGGCCGCGTTAAGGGCAAGCATGTTGGTCTGACGGGCGATTTCCTCAATAATCGAAATCTTGCCGGCAATCTCCTTCATGGCCGCTACTGTCTCTTCCACTGCCTTGCCGCCTTCACGGGCGTCTTCGGCGGATTTAACGGCAATCTTCTCCGTCTGTTGCGCGTTATCGGCGTTTTGCATAATGGTTGATGTCATCTCTTCCATCGAAGAAGACACCTCTTCCGCAGAAGCCGCCTGTTCCGTTGCCCCCTGGGAGATCTGCTCGGTTTTCGAGCTCATCTCCAGGCTTCCCTGTCCTACCTGCTCCGTCGCATTCTGAACGTTTGTGACAACCTCGGTCAATCTCTCGATCATCAAAATCAAAGCCTGCATCAGTGTATCCTGTTCGGAACGCTCCCTAACCACGACCATCAGGTCGCCCTCGGCAATCTGCTCGGCAACGCTCGTCACCTCGTTCATTGCTTCAATCAGGACATTGAGGTTGTTTTTAATCTCGTTGAAGTCGCCGTTGTAATTATCCGTGATCGTCGGGGGGATATCGCCCTTCGAAATCCGGTCCACGTATTCCGCAGCTACGTTCAACGGTCCAATTACCGCATCCAGGGTTCTGTTGACGCCTTCCACGATCTTCTGGAAGTCGCCCTGGTGCTTCGTCGCATCGGCACGCGTGGCCAGCTTACCTTCTATCGCTGCCTTAACCAAGACTCCGGCGTCGCCCACCAAGGCGTTAATATTGTCAATACAGTTGTTCAAATTGCTCTTGATTATATTGTACTGACCTTTGTAATTATCCGTGATTTTCGCAGGCATGTCACCCTTCGATATCCGGTCCACATACTCCGCCGTAACCATCAACGGGTTGACAATATTCGTAATGGTATCATTTACCCCCGCAACCAGCTTGTTCCAACCTCCGACAAACAGGCTTGCATTTGCCCGCTGATCGAGTTCTCCATCTGCCGCCGCCTTTATAATCTTGTCCGTTTCAGCCAGAAGCTCCGTCATCATTTTTACCACGGCATTCAGGTTATTCTTGATGATGTTGTACTGACCTTTATATTCCGCCGTGATCTCGGGTGGGATAACCCCCGTGCTCACCTTCTCAACGTAATCTGCCGTAACCATCAGCGGGTTGACAATATTCGTAATGATTTCGTTGATGCCCACAACGAGTTGTTTCCACCCACCAATAAACATATCGGCATTGGCACGCTTATCAAGTGCGCCATCGGCAGCGGCCGTAATGACTTGTCCTGCCTCTGTCAGGAGACTGTTCATGACATCGATGCAGGCATTCAGGTTGTTCTTGATCTCGTTGAAATCACCGTTGTAGGTGTCGGTGATCTTCGGGGGAATATCACCCTTCGAAATCCGGTCCAC
>DMAT01000317.1 GCA_003451635.1 Syntrophus sp. (in: bacteria)
TGGCAACCCACGCCCTCTTCGACCCTCACGCCCCCCTCCAATCCGCCGTCATCCTGACCACCGGCAATAAGCCCCTGCCTCTTACCGCCGAAAAACTCTATGACAAGCCTCTGCCGGCTCGTCTGGTAGTCTTGTCGGCCTGTGAAACGGGCATGGGACAGGTGATTGCCGGAGACGACCTCCTGGGCCTCGTCCGCAGTTTCTATCTGGGCGGGGCGACTACCGTCGTAAGCAGCCTCTGGCCGGTAGACGACGAGGCAACCCGGCTATTCATGGAGATTTTTCATGAAAAATCGCGGGAAGGAGACTTCGGCGCCGCCTGGCTTGCCGCCCGGGATACGCTGAAAAACCTCGGCTACCACCCCGCCGATTACGGCGCCTTTACCCTGGGAGGATCTTCGGGAAATCAATAAGGACATATCAGGGCAGCCCCACCCTTCCTGTCGGCTTATATTTCCCTAATCTTTTCCGAATTTCATTGACATGCCACAGTCTTTTCCTATATTTTCGATCAAGAAAGTAAATCCCAATCAGACGAATCTCCGGTGAACAGCGGTGAAAATTACCATCCTAAGGCGGATCGACGGGAACTGCGACCTGTGATATATCTCAAACTCTTTCTAACCGCCGTGCTCTGGGGGGGAACGTTTGTCGCCGGCCGGATCGTCGCCCAGGAGGTGGAACCGGCAGCAGGGTCCTTCCTGAGATTTGCCGTCGCTTCCCTCCTGCTGCTGCTCATGACATGGCAGGCCGAGGGGCGCCTGCCCATCCCGCGCCGGAAACAAATGATACCACTCTTGCTGTTAGGAATAACGGGAGTGGCGGCCTACAATATCTTCTTTTTCCTTGGCCTGAAAATCATCCCCGCAAGCCGGGCCTCCCTGATTGTCGCCACCAACCCCGTTTTTATCGCCCTTGGCTCCGCCCTCCTTTTCAAAGACCGGCTGACCCCTGGGAGAATGGCGGGAATCGCCCTTTGCCTCACCGGCGCCGTCGTCGTCATCTCCCGGGGGGATATCATCGCCCTGCTCAGCCACGGCGTCGGGCAGGGAGAGACTTTTATCCTTGGCTGCATCGTCAGTTGGGTAAGCTACTCCCTCATCGGGCGGGGAGTGCTGAAAGAGATCACTCCCCTCGTCGCCGTCACTTATGCCTGTCTCATCGGAACCTGTCTTCTGGCGGTTCCTGCTGTTTTTGAGGGGATGCTCTCCGCCGTCACGGGCTATTCCATTACATCCTGGTCAGGGATCCTTTTTCTGGGAATTCTGGGCACCGTCGTCGCCTTCATCTGGTACTACGAAGGGATCAAGACCCTGGGCCCAACCAGGGCCGCCGTCTTTATCAATTTTGTCCCCGTCAGCGGCGTGATCCTCGGCTGGCTGATCCTCGACGAAACGATCAACCTTTCCCTCATCCTGGGTGCGCTCCTGGTCATAAGCGGGGCCTGGCTGACAAACCGGTAGTCAGTAAGATGGTGAGCTTTTTTGTATGAAATGGCCTTGATACTGACGGCAGGTCATGATATTGGGGATGCCAACTCAATGAGCCATAACGAAAGGCAACTTCATGGCCGTTTTCCGCATCGCCACCTACAACGTTAATTCCATCCGTTCCCGCCTCCACAGCCTGATGCCCTGGCTGCGGGAAAACCGCCCCGATGTGATCTGTCTTCAGGAGACCAAAGTGGCGGACGACAAATTCCCCCTAGCTGAATTTGCCGATGCGGGCTATCACATCACCTTCCGGGGAGACCGACAGTACAACGGCGTCGCCGTGGCATCCCTGGCAAAGCCGGAGGCGGTCTTCTGCGGCCTTGGGGACGGGGAAACGGCAGATGAGGACCGGCTGCTGCGGGTTTCCTTCCCCCACTTCACGGTGGTCAACACCTATGTACCCCAGGGCCGGGAGCGGGGAACTCCTCAATTCGCATATAAGCTGGAATGGTTTCAGCGATTGCGGCGTTACTTTGAACGGGCCTTTTCCCCAGGTGAGAGTGTCATCTGGTGCGGAGATATCAATGTCGCCCCCGAAGACATCGATGTCCACAATCCCAAGCGGCTGCGGGGACATGTCTGCTTCACCCCCGAGGTATGGGAGGCCTTTGACCATGTCAAGGACTGGGGTTTCGTCGACGTCTTCCGGAAACACCATCCCGGGGAGGCGCAGCAGTACACTTTTTTTGATTACCGGACGCCGAAATCCGCGGAAAGAAAGTTAGGCTGGCGGGTCGATCACATCCTGGCAACAGCGCCCCTGGCGGAAAAATCAACCCGGTGCTGGATCGACATGGCCCCCCGGGTGACGGAAAAACCATCGGACCACACAGTGGTTCTGGCAGAATTTAAATTTTTATACGGGAGCGTGGCCATGAACAATTCCGGAGAAACGAAGCGGGTAAACGAGGCGATCCAGGAAACCTTTTCCAGGATTGAGAATTCCCTGTCTGCAGCGGCCGATGTCGGTGAACTTATCGCCTATGTCCTGCAAGAGCTTCAGGAGGCATTCAACATTCCCTTTGCCTGGTTTTCCCTGGTCGATCATCCGGAAACGACGGGCTGGAAAGAGATACTTGTTAAATCGCCCTTTCTCAGGGAACGCCTGAACCAGATCGATGCCACCGCCTTTTCAGAGCTGGCAGTCAAGGGCGCGGGGCCTGTTCTCGCCAACGGCGATCTCAAACCCTTCTATAGGCTCCTCCCCCAGAGCAACAAATATTTCATCAAATCCATTGCCATGGCCCCCATCACCATGAACGGAGTCTTTATTGGCAGTCTTAACTTCGGCGACACCGTTCCGACCCGCTACCATGCCGAGATGGATACATCCCTGCTGGCCCATCTGGCATCTGCAGTATCAAAAAGCCTGACAGATCGCAGATCGGAAACCGCAAAGAGCTAGAGTTTGTCCTTCACTTACGCTCGCGGTTGAGGTAAGAACCGAAAACCGTGACGACCAAACCGCAGAGGATGAGGATGGTCCCCGCAATCATGTAACCGTTGATCGTTTCATTGAGAATCCAGGCCGCCAGTACCGAGGCCAGAACGGGTTTGAGAAAAAAAGCGAGGGAAGCCTTCTGGGCGGAAGTGTTCAGAATTCCAAAGTAATACAGGACATAGGCCAGCACCGTTCCGAAGACGACGACATAGGCGACGGGAAGCCACGCCCCGGCAAGTGGCCCGATGTCGGCGCAAGAAAATCGATACCAGGCCAGCGGCGCTAACAACAGACTTCCAAAGAGGGCGGAAAATCCAGCCAGCATCATAGCCCCATAACCGCCGACCACGCGCCGGGAAATGCAGATGGAGAGGGCAAAGAAGAAGGCCGCGAGGAGCATCAATCCCAGGCCTTGGAGAGAGACGGTCAGGAAGGCTCCCGATTCATAGGCGAAAAATGAGACGCCGAGGACGCCGAGTAATGCAGCCACCCATACATGCAGGTGCCAGGACTCCCTGTTGATGAAGCGGGACAGGAGAATAACAAAAACGGGGTTGACGCTGAAGACGACAGCAGCGGAGGCAGCTTTTTCCATGGTAAGAATGGCGATGTGAAAAAGAGTGATGCCAAGGGCGATGCCGATCAGCCCGTTAAGCAGAAAGATCCCGTAATCCTTCCAACTCAGCGGCGTCAGGCGCAGACGCAGCATGGGGATGCATATAATGATCAGGAAAATTCCCGTAATGAAGAAGCGGAGAAAGGTCAACACCACCGGATCAACGCGGGGGCCGATAATCTTGCTCGCAATCTCGACAGTGCTGAAGAGCCCCACGCCTCCCACGAGGCTGAGGATCCCCGTCAATTCATCTCGCGAGGCGTTGATCTTCAAGATTCCGATTCCCTAGGTTTCAGGGTCAGAATAAAAGCGGCCACGAAGATCATGATCACGATATCAGCCTGCCAGACGTAGGTATAGGCGCCAAATCGATCGTATATGAGTCCGGCCAGGTATGGACCGATACTCCCGCCGATACCGAGAAAAAGGGTGATAAACCCGTAAACGGACCCCAGGAAGTGACGGCCGAAACGGTCCGCCAACAGAATAGGCATCAGGGGCGCCAATGATCCGTAACCGAACCCGAAAATGACGGCGTAGAAGAAAAGGCCGCGGGCGGATGTGACCTGAAGGAGCACGATAAGTCCGGCCAGCATGAACACCATTCCCAGAAAGGATGCATATTTAGGATCGCGAATGCGGTCACTTAGCCATCCGAAGAAAAACTGCCCGGCAAACCCGGCCAAACCCAGGGCAGCCAGGGAGGAGGCGGCCAGGACTCTGTCAATACCCTGATCAATAGCAAAGGCCACCTGATGTACAAACACGGTCATGAGCACCATCACCGCCAGGCCGAAGGACAGGGCCAGAACCTGGAACCTCTTATCAACGCACATGTCCCCGAACCGCAGCCGCACTGGTTCCTGCATCGCATCAATCTTGACTACCAGTTCCGGACGGGTTTCGCCATCCGGCAACATGCCGTG
>DMAT01000069.1 GCA_003451635.1 Syntrophus sp. (in: bacteria)
TTCTTCAGGCCCGGACGGGCAAACTTCATGTGCCCCGCCTTCTGCGTCCGGCCATTGTATATGGCTTCCGAGCGGAGCCTCTTGTTCAGGGTCTTTTCCATCTTCTTGCCCAGCCAGAGCACCCGGTCCACGTCATATCCATGTTCGATGCCGAGTTCATCGATCTGCACCAGGAGATCCTCCATGGTGATCAGACCTACGAAGCGCGGATCATCGTAATAATATTCCCCGGTGCCCCGGATGGGACAGTCGTCGAGGAAGTTGGCAGGCTGTCCGCCCAGACCGCCCAGGGTCGCCTCGAAACGGGTGATACCGGCCTGCAGGGCCGCCAGGATCGAAGAAGAGGCGATCCGCTTCGTTTCGTGGAGATGGCAGAGGTGGGCTTCCGGATTCGGCATGGCATCGAGGATCATGGAGAAATACCGGTATACGTCCGCCGCGTTGGCAGAACCGTCATGGTCGGCGTGCTCGATGTCATGGGCGCCGATCTCGAACCAGCGTTTCGTGAATTCCACGGCGTCTTCCAGCTTCGTGGCGCCGCTGATGGGGCTTCCCCAGATCGTGCTGACGGTGCCGCACATCTTTAGGCCCGCATCCCGGGCCTTCGCTATACAACGCTCCGCTTCCTTCCAGTAGGTGGGAAGGGTCGTCCCGGAATTGGCGAAATGATGCTCCTCGTCCGTCGAGACCATCATGAGAATCCGGTCGGGGCCGTAGCCGTTCTTCTTCATCTCGATGGCCCGGTCCACCGCGGTTTCACGGATCGTGACGTTGGTGAAAATGACATCCCTGTCGATGTTGATACCGGCCCGGGCGCAACGCTTCTTGAATTCTTCGCTCCGCATGGCCTTCATGACCTCTTCCGCGTCGCGGAACTGGGGTGTAGTCGAAACGGCGCCAAGATTGGTCACCTCCAACTCACGGCAACCCGCCAGGATCAATTCCTGACCGTAGAAGATCTTCGCCTCCGTGGAAACGAATTTTTCCTCGTGCTGGAACCCGTCCCGGATCGTGATATCCCCGATGGTCACCTTCTTGGGCATCCTGGGAAAAATCTTCCAATAATCATACTCTGATGCTTTTGCCATAATACTGCTCCTCCCTTTCTTAATTTGGTTTTTTTATATTTTAAAGCTTCTCCAGTATAAAAAGAAGCTGCCCTTCCCGAACCGTGCAATTCAGCCTGATGCAGACCTCGGCAACCTGGCCGTCAAAAGGGGCAACGACGGCGTTTTCCATCTTCATCGCCTCGAGATTGGCGATTTCTTCCCCTTTATGAACGATATCGCCTGCCTTGAGCATTCCCCTTTTGGGATTTCCGATTCTCCAGGCGTTTCCGTTTATTGGCGCGCCGACATCGCCGGGCCCCTTCGCCATGCGCACCTCTACTTTTTTGACCCTCGGCGTTTCGACCGCGTAAACCGTTATCTTGTTATTGACGAGCATCACGACATGTATTACCCCTTCATATTCGGAGCCCACGGAGACAAGTTCCAGGGAATAAGGTTTGCCGCAGAGTTCGAAATCGACTTTGTCCCCCGGTTTTTTCAGCCCTTTTCTCCAGACGTCCGTCGGCAGCACCAGCGGCGCTTCACCATATTTGGCTCTGAACCCGATGAATTCAAGGGCATCCTTAGGGTGCATCAAGTACAGGATAAACTCTTCCTCGGAAGGCGCTCTCCCGATCGTTGCCGCGAGGTCGGCCTTCATCTTTTCAAGGTCATCTTCTTTCAATAAATCCAGGGGCGACAGCTCCTGACGTTCTTGTATCTTTTCCTCCCAGTTATCCCCAAAGGCGCTTCTGTAAACCCATTCTGCCGGCCAGCCGAAGGGAAGCTTCCCGTAATTACCGAGGAGCAGGCTTTTAAAGTCTCCCGGGGCCTTTCTGAAAATATCCAGGAGTTCCTCCTGTTCGTCTTTGTCCAGGGATTCAAAGTCCTGGGACCGCTCCTCCACAAACCGGGCGAGCAGTTCCGTTATCTGCCTTACCCCGGCATCTCCCTTTTCCTTGGCATATCTGTTCACAATGCCGCTGCATGTTACCCAGGTAATCTGGGAACCAGGAGTCACATCAAAATATCTGACGATCCTGTTATAAAGGGCCATCACCTTCAGGATTGCCGGCATGAGATGAAAAAAACTTCCCATTTCGGCCTGCTCAAAAGAACTGGGAAAGGCGCCTCCGGGCATTTTGTGAAGGGTTACGGTATGATCGTACCCTTTGAAGGGAGACTCGGACCAGTCATAATTGCCGATCCACTCCCGGACCTTTTGTACGGCCGCCTCCGCCGCTTTTCTGTCGAGATGGACCGGGACGCCCGATTCCTCAAAATATGCCTGTACGCCTAAGATCGGCGAATGGCCGTAGAACCTCACCAGCGAGTCTTCCTGGACATCGACGATTTTGGCGCCCGCCTTTGCCGCCGCAAGCAGGGCCGGCATGGCAAGGCCGTCGGTAATATGCCGGTGGTATTGAATAACCAGTTCCGGGTATCTTTGCAGGATGGCGTCAATGAGATTGTCGATCCTGGCAATGTCGCCAACACCCGCCATATCTTTGATGCACAGGATGATCTCCCCTGTTCCGCCGCAGAGATCTGCAATCTCACCGACTATGTTCAAGTAATAGCCGTTTGTCGCCCAATCGGCTACGGTAAAGGAGACGGTCGGTTCGAAGAGTTTCCCCCTTTTCATGACCACCTCGGCAACGGCGCGCATATTTCTTATGTCGTTTAGAAAAGAGAAGCATCGCCAGACATCTATGTCGACCTGGGAAACAACATGTTCGATAACGTTTTTCGGATAGGGTCTGTAGCCGAAAAGGTTGGTTTCCCTGATTAGAGTTTGCAGGAGAACGTCGGGCATGAGTTCTCTGAGGATCGCGATTTCCTCGAAAGGGCTTTCCCTTCTGTTCATCACGCCGACGTGCCAACGCGCACCGCCGTGGCATTCGGCGCTGAACAACCCCATATGGTTGTAAAAAGGCGCCAAGGTTCTCAAATCGTAAATGCGGTGACGGTTTTTAAAATCCGATTGTCCCGCATCCCGCATCCCTACGGAGGTTAAACAAACACCGGGCAGCAAGCGGACGGCGCCCACAATTTCTCTGGCCGACATCCCGGGCCTGACAAAGTTATTTGTTTTCATCATCTCTACATCCATTTCTGCGGTCCCAGCGCCGAGATCTCCGCGACATATCTGGCAATTTTAAGCACCTCGTCGGCGCTGTCCTTTTCTTTGAACATGGATACAAGTTCGTCCAGGCGCTCTTCCACAAAACGGGTGGAGAAGTCCCCTGCAATAAAGGCTGGATGCCTGATGATACTCAAAAGCAGCGGGGCCAGCGTTTTTATGCCTTCAACCCGCAGGTTTCTGCTGATGCTGCGGTCCATTATCCTTATGGCGTCTTCCCGTACGGCCCCCGCCGTCATGAGGAGCATGAAGAGGGAATCATAGTAAGGCGGGATGTCGGCACCCTCATATACGCCCGAAGCAACCCTGACTCCGGGGCCCATCGGCACGAGCAGGCGGGAAATGGTCCCGAAAGAAGGACTGAAGGTCCTGGGGTCTTCCGCATTCAGGCGGACCTCCAGGGCCCAGCGATTCGCCAGTATGTCGGACTGCTGAAAGGGCAGCTTTTTTCCCATCGCCGCATCCAGCATGATGCCGACAATATCCAATCCCGTTATCAACTCCGTCACTCCGTGCTCGACCTGCAAGCGGGTGTTCACTTCCAGAAAATAAAACCGTTTTTCCGCAGGGTCAAAAATAAACTCTACGGTTCCAGCCGTGGTATAGCCGATTTCCCGCATCAGACGGACCGCGGTGGAGCATATCTCCCGGCGCTGATCTTCAGTTAGGCTGGGCGAAGGCGCTTCCTCGACGATTTTCTGGTTTCGCCTCTGAATCGTGCATTCCCTTTCGAAAAGATGGATCACATTACCGTGTTCATCCCCAACGATCTGCACCTCGATGTGCCTGCCGTTTTCAATGTATTTTTCCACGAGAACGGCATCATCACCAAAGGACTTTCTGGCCTCCGAACGCACTTGTGCAAGCCCCTGCTCCATCTGTTGATTATTCTCGATCTTTACCATCCCCTTGCCGCCGCCTCCGGAAGCGGCCTTGATCATGACGGGAAAAGCCACGCCTTCTTCCTCCATCCATTTGCTTACCCGGCCGGTATCCGTTACGCCGCTGATGCCGGGGATGGTAGGGACGGCTGCTTTCCGGGCCAGCAATTTGGCCTCGATCTTGTCCCCCATCATGGCGATGACTTTGGGAGACGGACCTATCCATATCAATCCGGCATCTATAACTCTCTGCGCAAATTCCGCATTTTCAGCAAGAAAGCCCCAGCCCGGATGGATGGCATCGGACTGGCTCTTTATGGCCGCATCAATGATTTTATCCATGTTCAGATACGATTCCACCGGTGGGGCGTCGCCGATATGCATTGCCGTATCGGCCATAAATACGTGATGGGAGAGCCTGTCCGGCGTACTGTATACAGCCGTGGTCGGAATCCTCCTGTCCCTGCATGTATGCATTATTCTGACTGCGGGCACCCCCCTGTTGGCAATCAGAACCTTTTCAATTATTCGATTCATATGAACCTTTTTCTTCTTTTGACATAACCACTGTTGTTGGGGACAGCAAGAAGAGAGCCAAAACGAGCGGCCTCAATATTCATTCAATATCGGGAACTTAGCCAAAGCGCTCCTTCCCGGCGCCCGCCAGTGGACGGGAATATTGAGAAACTGCGAAATTAGGTTTCGAATATTTTAGAACAATTGAGGATCTGGAAGAAAAATGCCGTGATGCAGGGCATTTATAATGGGCGAGTTTATTGCGAACCTTTGACCGGCAGTGAGACTTATTCTACCTTCAGTTTCTTTCTGCGGTAACGGAAGGTATGGTGATTGAGTTTAAGAAGCATGGCCGCCTTGCTTTCATTACCTTTTGCAAGCCTGAGGGCCGCACGGATATAAAAAGCTTCCATTTCTTCCCGGACCGAAGGGAGATTTATGCCGGTCGGCGGCAGGGGCGGAAAAGCGGCGCCGTTCAGCGGTGTCTCTGCCTCTAAGCAGCCGCTCCGGTCTTTTATCAGCAAATCTTCTAAGGCGAGTTCCGGTCCCGTACCGATCAGGACGGCTCTCTCAATTATGTTTAACAATTCACGCACATTGCCGGTCCATTGATGGGCCAGCAACGCCCTTTCCGCCTGAGGGGAAATGGCGGTAAATTTCTTGCCGAATTTTTTACTGAGCTGGATCAGGAAATGTTTGGCGAGGGGGAGAATGTCGTCTCTCCGTTCATTTAACGACGGAACATCAACTTTGACAACGCTCAGGCGGAAATAAAGATCTTTTCTGAACAGCCCTTTTTCTATCATATGGTCCAAGTCTTTGTTGGTGGCGGAAACCACGCGGGTATTGACCTGGAACTTCTTCGTCCCCCCAATCCGGTAAAACTCGCCGGACTCAAGGAAGCGCAGCAGCTTTGCCTGGGCCTCCTGGCTGAGGTCACCCACTTCATCAAGAAACAGCGTCCCGTTCTGAGCTTCTTCGACGAGACCTCTCTTCCCCTGCGTGCTCGCCCCGCTGAAGGCCCCTTTCTCGTAGCCAAAAAGCTCACTCTCGACGAGATCTTTTGGCAGGGATGCGCAGTTGACAGTGATTAATGGGCCCCGGAAATTGGGACTCCGGTAATGGATGGC
>DMAT01000103.1 GCA_003451635.1 Syntrophus sp. (in: bacteria)
GTGGGTCACAATCTTCAGGAGCACTCGGTAGTCCTTGTCCGGGGGGGCAGAGTCAAGGACCTTCCCGGAGTGCGCTATCACATTGTCCGTGGAACTCTTGATGCGGTAGGCGTTCAGGGCAGAAAACAGGGAAGATCCAAATACGGCGCCAAAAAGCCGAGCTAAACGGGGTTAGATCATCATGCCGAGAAGACGAGAAGTAACAAAAAGGGAGATCATTCCGGATCCCAAATATCACAACAAGATGGTGGCCCAGTTCGTCAACAATCTTTTGAAGCAGGGAAAGAAAAGTACCGCTGAGTCGATTCTCTATGGGGCCCTTGATCTTATAGAAAAAAGGATCAAAGAATCCCCTGTGGATGTTTTTGAAAAGGCATTGAATAATGTGAAGCCGGTGATTGAGGTCAAATCGAGAAGAGTAGGCGGATCTACGTACCAGGTTCCCACCGAGGTTCAGCCATCACGACGGGTTGCCTTGGCTATCCGCTGGTTGATTACCCATGCCAAAGAGCGGACGGATAAGACGATGAGGGAAAAACTGGCAGCGGAGCTGATCGATGCGGCCAACAATAGAGGGGCGGCTATTAAGAAGCGGGAAGCCGTTCATAAAATGGCGGAGGCCAACAAGGCATTTGCCCACTATCGGTTTTGATTAAGGGTTTAATATTAATATAGGATAGTCCAAGAGCAAAGGGTCGTAAACATATAAGATATTTTTTCAAAAGACGAAGGAGGTAAGTAGAAATGGCTAAGAAGAAATATGAAAGGACAAAGCCGCATATGAATATCGGTACCATTGGTCACGTAGATCATGGTAAAACGACATTGACGGCAGCAATTACCAAGCACTTGTCCAAGAAAGGCTTCGCCGAGTTCAGGCCCTTTGACTCCATCGACAATGCGCCGGAGGAGAAGGAGAGAGGTGTTACCATCAATATCTGCCATGTGGAGTATCAGACAGACAAAAGGCATTATGCCCATGTTGACTGCCCTGGTCACGCCGATTATATAAAGAACATGATTACCGGCGCCGCCCACATGGATGGAGCCATCCTTGTCGTGGCCGCCTCCGATGGTCCCATGCCTCAAACCAGAGAACACATTCTCCTTGCCAGACAGGTCCAGGTACCCTATGTGGTTGTCTATATGAATAAAGTGGATCTTGTCGATGATCCGGAGCTTCTCGACCTGGTGGAGTTGGAACTGCGGGACCTTCTGAAAGACTACCAGTTCCCGGGAGACGAGACTCCCATCATCCGCGGGTCGGCGCTTAAGGCGCTGGAGACGGATGATTCTGCCTCGGAAGACGCCAAGTCCATATGGGAACTTATGGATGCCGTTGATAGCTATATTCCCGAACCTACGCGTGTTCTGGATAAACCCTTCCTGATGCCCATCGGTGATGTTTTCAGCATTTCCGGTCGCGGGACAGTAGTAACGGGCAGAATAGACAGAGGAATCGTCAAAACGGGAGAAGAAGTGGAAATCGTCGGGATTCGGCCGACCTTCAAGACCGTGTGCACCGGTGTGGAAATGTTTCGGAAGACCCTAGACGAGGGCCGGGCCGGCGACGATGTCGGTGTTCTGCTCAGAGGAACTAAAAGGGACGAAGTCGAAAGAGGTCAGGTTGTGGCGAAGCCCGGTTCCATCACCCCTCACACTAAATTCAAGGCCCAGGTCTACATTCTGACTAAGGAGGAAGGTGGTCGTCATACGCCGTTCTTTTCTGGTTACCGACCCCAGTTTTATTTCCGGACGACGGATGTGACCGGTGTGGCCGTACTGCCCGAGGGCGTGGAAATGGTTATGCCCGGCGATAATATCGAGATGGAAATTGCGCTGATCACGCCTATCGCCATGGAGGAACAGCTGCGATTTGCAATTCGCGAGGGTGGCCGAACTGTAGGCTCCGGTGTTGTCAGCAAGATAATAGAATAATGAAGAGGGGTCCAGCGCGACCATGAAAGACCAGAGAATAAGAATTCGTCTTAAGGCATACGATCATAAACTGCTGGACAGATCGGTAGAAGATATTGTCGAGACAGCAAAGCGTACGGGGGCCCGGGTTGCCGGTCCCATTCCACTGCCTACGGAAATCAATCGTTTTTGCGTCAATCGTTCCCCACATGTGGACAAGAAGTCTCGGGAACAGTTCGAAATCAGAACGCACAAACGATTGATTGATATCATCGAACCTACGCAGTCGACAGTCGATGCCCTAATGAAGCTCGATTTATCTGCTGGTGTGGACGTGGAGATCAAACTATAGGTTACACATGACAGGAGATGGAAGGATACGAATGTGTCCATCTCCTGATTTATTTAGGCGATTAGAGAAGCGAGATGAGACAGGGACTTATCGGCAGGAAATTGGGCATGACGCAGGTCTTTACTGAAGACGGCGAGGCCACGCCGGCAACGGTTATCAAAGTGGAGCCTTCTGTTGTCATACAGAAAAAGACGGTGCAGCGGGAAGGATATGACGCTGTGCAAATAGGATGCGGTCGTGTCAAGCAAAAACATGTAACGAAACCCCTTCAGGGGCATTTCCAGAAGGCGGACAAGGGCTTTTTCCGCATCCTCCGTGAATTGCGAGGGGATGTCAGTGGGTTTGAACTCGGTCAGGAAGTGCGGGTTGATGTCTTCAAACCGGGGGATTATGTTGATATAACCGGAACATCAAAGGGAAAAGGGTTTGCCGGTGTTATAAAGAGGCATGGTTTCAGGGGTGGAAGGGCGACCCATGGGTCCATGTTTCACCGGGCTCCCGGTTCGATAGGCGCCAGTGCTGAACCCTCCCGTGTTTTCAAGGGCAGGAAACTACCCGGGCAGATGGGATGCGAGAGAAATACCGTGCAAAATATGCGAGTCTTGGTTGTGAGGCCTGAGGATAATGCAATCTTGGTGAAAGGTTCGATTCCTGGAGGGAAGCAGGGTGTCGTTCTGATCAGGCAGGCAATCAAAAAATAGTATTTGTATAGAAATCCAGGGTGGTGAACATGCCAGTAGCGGCAGTGTATGATATAGAAAACAAGAAGGTATCCGAAATAGACCTTAGTGATCAGATATTTGGGGCTACGGTCAATGAATCGGTGATTTATGAAGTAGTCAGGATGCAACTTATTTCCCGGCGCAGCGGAACAGCCTGTACAAAGACGAGGCGGGACATCAGAGGGGGCGGGAAAAAGCCTTGGCGCCAGAAGGGAACAGGGCGGGCGAGAGCAGGAACGAGTCGTTCCCCCATATGGCGCGGGGGTGGCACAGTTTTCGGACCCCTGCCGAGGGACTACTCCTACAAAGTTACCAAAAAGGTTAGAAAGCTCGCATTGATATCAGCGCTGAGCCAGAAATTTAAAGAAGACCGAATGATCATTCTTAATGATTTTCCCATGGAAGGAATCAAGACAAAGAAATTCAAGGAAGTCGTTGAGCGTTTCGGGATGAAAAAGGCCCTTGTTGTAATAGACAAGTCGAATCCTGTCCTGGAGAAATCTTCAAGGAACCTCAAGAATATCAAGATGATTCGTTCAGAAGGCATCAATGTCTATGACCTTTTGAATCATGATCATGTGGTTTTGCTGGAACCGTCCGTGAAGAACATTGAGGGGGCGTTACGATCATAATGGAATTATATAAGATAATAAAAAAAGCGCTGGTTACGGAAAAAAGCACCATCGCTAAAGATGAGGCGAACAAATACTTCTTTGAAGTGGATCGCCGGGCAAACAAGATCGAAATTAGCAATGCCGTAGAGAAACTATTCAAAGTCAAGGTTCTCGACGTGGCGGTTATGAATGTGCCGGGGAAGAAGAAGCGTCAAGGCAAGATCCTGGGGGTGAAGCCCTCGTGGAAGAAGGCGGTTGTTACCCTGGCGCCTG
>DMAT01000234.1 GCA_003451635.1 Syntrophus sp. (in: bacteria)
AATTGGCTTGCGCCGCCAGTGGAATCGTTGCGGATACCGCCGATTTCGTCGCCTTGAGTTTTTCCGACCCATTGTCAATACGATGACGCTCACGTAATTTTGATTTCTCTACCGCCGGTTGGAGAGTCTTGGATTTTTCCACTGCCTTCTCTACGGCGGATTTGGGAACTGCATATTTTACAACGGTTTTCTCAACAGCAGGCCTGGGTTCCGTCGATTTCCTGACAGTCGTGTTTGCTTCATAAAGTTGACGTTCAGGCATGTCATAGGCCGTGCGTAACATGCTTTCCGGATATGCCTGCCGAATCTTTTGTAAAATTGCCGTTCCATCCGTCTGTTTAGAATATTTGCCGACCCTTACCACATACTGCTCACCGATTTTCTCCACCCTGACATCGTTAACTTTTTCAGCTTCCAACTTTTTAGCTTCTCTCAGGGCGCTATTCTTCTCTTTATTTGTGATGACCTGAATGGTGAATATCTTGATGGGTTCGGAAAGTACGGTTTGCACTGATGCAATAATAAACAGTAAAGTCAAAAAGATACAAAAGTATTTCACCATGCCGGATTGCCTTTCATTAAAGTAGTCACAGTGACTGACAGCAATTACCGTACCACGATTTTTCCTGTCCTTATTACCAGGCAGGTGGCACCCCACTTGCAAGGCGATCTTCATTATTCATCAACTTGGGGGGAAGCATGACATCTGAAGACAGCCTAACCATAAACCGTCGCGAATACACCCGTGTTTATGCCTACATTCCCATGGCATATCGTCTTATATCAAAGGACGAACATATGGTGGTTCATTCCCGAATCTCCAGTAACATGGCCATCCCGGATTACTCCATGCTGCCCGAGGTTGAAGAACCCCTTCTCAACGAATGGTTACGGATGATCAATACAAAGCTCGATTCCCTCATCCGGCTCATCACGATTCAAGGTGAGGGTTTTCAGTCTCTTCCCTTCAAGGCGGTCCACATCAGCGGCAACGGAATTAATTTTACAACTCATGACCCTTTCCAGCCCGGCGACATTCTGGAACTGAAGGTTGTTTTATCTTCCGGGCAATCGACGGCGCTGTACATTTATCTCTATGGTGAAGTTGTCAAAACCGAAAAGCAAACCAGCGGGTACGTGACGGTTCTGAGTTATGTAAAAATTGACGACAAGATCAGGGATGAAATTGTCCGCTTCGTTTTTGAAAAGGAACGGGAAATTCTCAGAGAAAAAAGGAAGTGAAATAATCTATGTTTGTCATTATTGGATTGGTAATCGTGACCGCATGCGTCATCGGCGGCTATCTTTTGGAACATGGTAAAATGTCGGTATTGTTCCAACCGGTGGAGCTGTTGATCATCGGTGGGGCCGCTTTAGGCGGGTTTGTCATTGCCTCGTCCCTGAAGACCATGAAGGCTGTCGTGGGCGCCCTGTTATCAATGTTTACACATAAACCGTACGGCAAGGAGGAATACCTGGATTCATTGAGACTGCTCAACGGACTTTTTTACAAAATCAGGCAGCAGGGTCTCGTTTCCATTGAAAGCGATGTGGATCAGCCCGAAAAAAGTCCTCTTTTTAACAAATTCCCGAAGATTTTACATAACCACCGCGCCATCGGACTTATCACCGACACCCTGCGGTTGGTTATGACGACCACAATAGCCTCTCATGAACTGGAAGCCCTCATCGATACGGAATTGGAAGGCCATTTCGAAGAACTCATCACCCCCTCGAAGATGGTAAATTTTGTCGCCGATTCCCTCCCCGGTCTCGGTATCGTAGCGGCCGTCCTCGGGATAATCCTGACCATGGCAAAAATAGATTCCCCTCCTTCCGTTCTGGGAAACAGCATCGGCGCCGCCTTGGTGGGGACCTTTCTCGGCGTTCTCCTCTGTTATGGTTATGTTGGACCGATGGCGAAAAACCTCGAACATGCCGCCATGGAAGATCTACAGTATCTGGTGGTTTATAAGGTAGCGCTGGTGTCCTTTGTCGGCGGGGCCGCCCCCAAGGTAGCCCTGGAATTCGGGCGCAGGGTCATCCCCCATGAATCAAAACCTGGTTTTCTGGAAGTCGAAGAATCGTTGAGGGCGCAAAAGAAATAAATGGACGACAAAGCAACCATCATTATCAAAAGAGGGAAAAACAATAAGCACGCGGCCCATCATGGCGGTTCATGGAAAGTCGCCTATGCCGATTTCGTGACGGCAATGATGGCCTTTTTTCTGATGATGTGGCTGATTTCTATGGTCTCGCCTGAAAAGAAAGCGGCTGTTTCCCAATATTTCAAAGAACCGAATGTCTTTAAAGAACAGTCGTCATCGTCAGCATCAAGCAAATCAATGCTGGACAAGTCCCCCAGTCCTTTGGGCATGGCGCCTCCCGTCGGGAAGGCGGGCGCTACTGATCTTGTCGCCAAGATGAAAAAATCTGTGGAACAGAAACTTCAGAGTTTCAGGAACCAGGTCGTCATCGATATTGTCGAGGGCGGCGTCCGGATCCAGTTGATCGATATGGAGGGAAGCATGATGTTTCCGGCGGGGAGTAATGATTTGAGCGCCCGAGGCAAGGAAATAATCAAACTTGTCGCCGAGAATATCAAAGATTTTCCCAATCGCATCGCCGTCGAAGGCCATACTGACGCAGCTCCCTTTACAGCCAAAGGCGCACATGTGACCAACTGGGAACTTTCCACTGCCAGGGCTTCTTCGGCGCGGCGGGAGCTGGAAAACAACGGCATTGAGCCCACTACTATCGCCAGAGTCGTGGGCTATGCTGATCAGGAATTGTACATCAAGGAAAATCCGAACGATCCGCGGAACCGGAGAATCAGTATTATCGTTCTCCAGCCCCGTCAGCAGGTCATGCAGCAACTGAGGTAAGGCAGGCGGTTAACTTCCTTCTTATATTTGCATGATTCTTGAACTACCGCCTCTTGAGACTTTTTGCCGTTATTCCATAATTATTTTATGTACTCTCAGTCAGGCAGACATCAACGACAAAGGGCCCATGATCGGTGTTGAAGGGGATAACGATGCTTGGTCCCCCCATGACATGGACAATCGAGTGGCCCTTTCCGGAAACTACCGTGGGAATGGCGGCGGTGATGCTAAAGCCTTCGGCTTCCAGTAATTTCCGCGCCGCTCCGGACACCATGTTTGTGATCTCGCCGACGGCGTCCTTGATGTCTCCGTTGATCTCCTTAATCTCCTCACCAAGCATGTTGGAGACGATCCTGACAATGCAGGATTCAGAAAAAGTCAATGCGAGAGATCCTTTTGCCGCCCCCGTCATACCGATAATTGCCGATATGTCACCCTTGGCATAGTTGTCCTTTTTAAGATAGGGCTTACCAGGAGTTGGCTCAACAAAGGCCATCGTTTTCAAGACATCGATGGTCGCCTCTAAAAAAGGATTGATAAATTTGACGTTCATAGCGCTCCTCGCCTCATTTTCGCTTATTTTTCCATAATCTTCGTTATTTTTTCATTCAGCGTCTCGGCGGTAAAGGGCTTCACAATATAATTGCTGACCCCGGCCTTGACTGCGGCAACCACATTTTCCTGAAGCGACTCGGCCGTAATCATAAGAAATGGCGTCTTGCCAATTTCAGGATCGGCACGCACCGCCTTGAGAAGTTCATAGCCCGTCATGTTCGGCATGTTCCAGTCGCTGATCACAAAATCAATCTGTTGTGATTTTAAAATACTTAACGCCACGACGCCATCTTCCGCTTCCACAACATTCTCGAATTGAACCTGCTTGAGAATGTTCCTGATGACTTTCCTCATCGTGGCAAAATCATCAACAACGAGTATCTTGATGTTTTTATCCATAGCTCCTCCCGAAGTCTTTATATTCTTCCGTTCGTTATCATCACTGCTGCTGATATAAGATCATTTCCACGCGCAGGGGAATATGGGCGGACTCGAAATTGAGATCGAGTTTATAAAGCTCCCTTCCGCCGTCAATTTCACTTCCGCCCTTCCCGATGACGGCCTTTGGCAACGTCATATGAAACAGTTTGTCGGAGTCGTGTTTTTGCAGAAAATTACCGCAGAGCATATTCAGGCATTCTTTCCGGCAATCCGCCAGGATCTGATCGGACATTTCCTGCTCATCCATCCCCAGAGCGTTTGCCGCCATCATCATCGACATCTCATTTGGAAAGCGAGCAATGATGCTTCCCCTTATATCACCGGAAAAACCAATCTCGACGGAGCTGAAATCTTTCCCCGCAGCTTCACCTTCAACCGGTTCCAGATAGATATAATACATCTTTTCAAATACTATGAACACCGCCTTCATCAGGTTTTGTCTTAATATCTCGTTTTTTTCCATATTCGGATTTGCCTCAGTTGTATCGGACATATATATTTATTAGGGTTTCCTGTCAAGCCATCCCCACCCTAAACTTCCCCTCCGAGGGGATGGTTATTTTACAAGCACCCGCCGGGTGTTCACAATCGCCTTCCCACAGATTATAAGTTCCTGCCGGGAGGGAGGTTATTTACCTACAATTCCCAACAATTCATTCGCCTGTTTTAATTGCTCCAGGAGCAGGAGCATACACTTTTCGATGTCGGCCTCCCTCAATTGAAATTTCTTCGTTACCTCGCTAAATCCCCGGTGGGCAAGGCCATCCATACCG
>DMAT01000292.1 GCA_003451635.1 Syntrophus sp. (in: bacteria)
GGGCTGGCCATCTCCAAGAAGCTCGCCCAGCTCATGGGTGGCGATGTCGGCGTGGAGAGCGACTACGGGAAGGGCAGCACCTTCTGGTTCACGGCGCGCCTCGGCAAGGGCGTGGCGAGGGCTCGTAAATTCCTCCCCGATCCGGACCTGCGGAGGCGGCGTTTATTGATCGTCGACGACAACGAGATGAGCCGGATTGTGTTGTCTGATATGCTGGGCGGGATGACCTTTGCCGTGAAGGATGTGTCTTCGGGGAAGGCGGCCCTGGCGGAGATCGGCGCTGCGGCCGAGCGGGGCGAACCTTACGACGTCGTGCTGCTTGACTGGCAGATGCCGGGGATGGACGGAATCGCCACAGCGAGGGCGATCCGGGAGTTGCCCCTATCTCCCCTGCCCCACATGGTCATGGTCACGGCCTACGGGAGAGAAGAGGTATTCAAAGAGGCGACCCTGGCGGGACTGGAGGATGTCCTCATCAAGCCGGTCAGCGCCTCGACGATGTTCGACACCCTCGTCCAGGTCCTGGGAGGACAGCGGGGCGAAGCGAAGGAAGAGGAAGGCGGACCGGTGGAAACCCGGGTAGACGATTTGTCGGCCCTGAAGGGCGCGGTCATTCTCCTCGTCGAGGACAATGAATTCAATCAGCAGATCGCCACGGAGCTCCTCACCGAGGCGGGATTCGTCGTCGATTTGGCCGAGGACGGCGAGAAATCCCTGGCCATGGTGGGGAAGCGTTACTACGACGTGGTCCTCATGGACATGCAGATGCCCGTCATGGACGGCGTGACGGCAACGGTGGAGATCAGGAAGCAGGATGCCTTCCGGGAGCTGCCCATCATCGCCATGACGGCCAACGTCATGGCCGTCGACATCGAGCGGTGCCGGGCGGCGGGGATGAACGACCATATCGGGAAACCCATCGATCCCGACGAGCTCTTCGGCAAGCTGAAGAAGTGGATAAAACCTCTCCAGAATGTGCAGGTTCCGACTGTGACTGCCACCCCTGTGACAGATCCAAAAGAAAAGACCCCGGTAGCGGTGAAAACTGAGAGAAAGGATGATATCCCCGAGATCCCCGGCCTCGACGCCGCCCAGGGATTGAAGCGTGTTCTGGGGAAAAAAGACTTTTACCTGAAAGTCTTGGGCATGTTCATCGACAACCAGGGAGACGCCCCGGCCCAGATTCGCCAGAGCCTGGATGCCGGAGACTACGGAACGGCGGAGCGCCTGGCCCATACGGCCAAGGGTGTAAGCGGAAACATCGGGGCAACGGAGCTTCAGGAACTGGCCGCCAAAGTGGAAAAGGCCGCTAAGGATGGCGAGACCCGCGAAGCCGTTGAAGAACTGCTTGCACCCTTTGCCGCGGCCCATGCCCTGTTCGTCGCCCGCCTGCGGGAGTTCCTGCCGGGGCCCGACGCGGGAGAAAAACCGGCCGGAACGGCGACCCCGGTAGATCGTGAGGAGGGACTTGCCGCCTGCAAGAAGCTGGCGGCGCTCCTGGCCAACGATGACAGCGAGGCCGTGGACCTCTTGGATGATAAAAGCGATCTTCTGCAGGGCGTTTTGGGAGCAGGTCCTTTCATGACCATAGAAAAAGCCCTGAAGGATTACGACTTTGAAAAGGCCCTGAAGCTTCTCCGGGAAGAGGCGGAAAAGACAAATATTGAATTGTAACTTCATTACAAGTAAGGAAAAGCGCTATGACCGAAGTGAGCAATGAACAGAAACAGACCATCCTTGTCGTCGATGACACCCCTGACAACATCACCCTGATTACGTCGCTCCTCAGGGACCTCTACCGGGTGAAGATTGCCACCAACGGCAACAAGGCCCTCCAGATCGCCTTTTCCAGTGAGCCGCCGGATCTCATCCTCCTCGACATCATGATGCCCGAAATGGATGGCTACGAAGTATGCCGTCACTTGAAAGGCGATTCCCAAACAGCGGAAATTCCCGTGATCTTTCTGACGGCAAAAGCGGAAATTGAGGATGAACTGAAAGGATTTGAACTCGGGGCGGTAGACTATATCACCAAGCCGATCAGTCCCCCCGTCGTCCTCGCCCGCGTCCGCACCCACCTGAAATTGAAAAGGGTAACGGACTACTTGAAAAGCAAACTGGAAAGAGAAGACCTTTGGTAGTAAAGAAGGCCCATATGGGATATCGGAAGAATACACGGAAATAAGAGGAGAGACAAAATGCACGATGATAGCACTCATATGGAAAAACCGACGGTGCTGGTGGTAGACGATACGCCGGACAACCTGACACTGATGAGCGGACTGCTTAAGGACAAGTACAAGGTGAAGATCGCCAATAACGGCGAACGGGCCCTCAAGGTTGCCATGACCGGGACGCCGCCCGACATTATTCTCCTCGATATCATGATGCCCGTCATGGACGGTTATGAGGCCTGCCGGCACCTGAAGGCAAATCCGGAAACACGGGATATCCCCGTCATCTTCCTGACGGCGAAGGCCGAAGTGGAGGACGAAATGAAGGGCTTTGAGCTCGGGGCCGTGGATTACATCACCAAGCCCATCAGCCCGCCCATCGTTCTGGCCCGGGTGCATACGCAACTCCAACTGAAAAGGGTCCGGGATTATCTCAAAGACCAAAATGAATTCCTGGAGACGGAAGTGCAGCAACGTACCCGGGAGGTAGTCGCCGTCCAGGAGGTCACCATTCTTGCCATGGCCTCCCTGGCGGAGACGCGGGACAACGATACGGGAAATCACATCCGCCGCACCCAGTTCTATA
>DMAT01000049.1 GCA_003451635.1 Syntrophus sp. (in: bacteria)
GACCGCGGAGTATTCACGCCGGTGCAGGATCCCGTCTATGGTTCCGTCGTCTGCGCCCAGTCTCAGTGGAAATCAACGGAGACGCCGCCCCGGACGAAATGGGTATGCCGTCCCGTTGGCTACGACAATGGTCATATTTACCTTAAGTATTTTGGTTATGGACCGGCGAAGCTACTGGAACTGACAGAAAAAGGGATCATCTGATACGATCCGATTTGACCAGAGAAGGGAGGGGCGAAAGCTCCTCCCTGATTTTTATAGACTGCAAAAAATCCTGGTAGCCTCTCTCACTCCCCGTCAAGGGGAAGGAGAAAATTGGTGTTTGCCATATCGTCTTTTTTGAAAGGGGAAAGAATATGCTGGAAATAGAGGGATCAGTAGCCGTCATTACCGGCGGCGGGGGGGGAATCGGACTGGAAATCGCAAAATACTGGGTGAAAAATGGCGGCAAGGTGGTGATTGCCGATATCGCCCAGTCTTTTCTGGATGGTGCGGAAGCCCAGCTGAAGGAATTAGGCGGCGAAGTAGTGACCGTGGTCTGCGACGTGACAAAAGAAGAGGACAATGCCCTCCTTGCCGACACGGCTATTGAACGCTTTGGTCAGATCAACCTGGTTGCTCCTTTTGCCGGCATCATCAAGGATGGCATGATGGTGGCCACGAGCAAGGAAACGGGCAAGGTGAACAGAAAGATGTCTCTTGACCAGTTCAAGGCGGTTATTGACATCAATCTGACGGGGGTCTTCCTTACCGTCCGGGAGTGTGCGGAGCGGATGATCAACAACAACTACAAGGGGCTGATCTGTCTCGTTTCCTCAACGGGTTCCCTGGGGACGGCTGGTCAGATCAATTATTCCTCGTCCAAGGCCGCCATGTCCGTAATGCCCAAGGTGATCACGGCGGAATTTCTGAGACGCGGTCTTTCCAACCGGATCCGTTGTGTCGCCGTGGCCCACGGTTATGTGGGGACGGCAATGGTCAAGAAGATGGATCAGAATGCCCTCGATAAGATATTGTCCGATGTTCCCATCGGCAGGTTGATAGAACCGGAAGAGGTGGCCTCCCTGGTGGGAGAGCTTTATCGTAATGAGGCCCTGTCCGGCGACGTCTTCTTTATCCACGGCGGTCTTCGCCTCGGTTCGAGAGGCTGATCGGCAGATTGCTTTGACGATGATCAAGTCTTTACGGGGCGGGAGTGAACTGGTTCATTCCCGCCCCGTCATATTTTTCATAAAGGATTAGAAAGGGCAAGTCATGTCAGCTCAGGGAAAAAAAGAGATCCGGGAAATACTGATTTCCCGGATCATAAAATCGGAAGATCTAAACCATCATGGCACCCTGTTTGCCGGCAGGATGGCCGAGTGGCTCGTGGAGGCTTGTCTCATTTCTACTATCGACCTGTTGAGAAAGCCGGAGGACATTGTCTGCGCCCGCATTCACGGGATGAATTTTCACAAGTCCTCAACAACCGGCGATATTATCGAGATCAAGTCCCGGATCGCCCACTTGGGAGAAAAAAGCCTTACCGTTGACGCCAAGGTCTTTGTGAACGGTAAGGATGACACACCCTCAGTCACGGGCATGGTAACCTTCGTGACCGTCGATAAAAAAGGGATACCTTACGCCCACGGGATGACTTTGTCTCCGGGGTATATTGAAGAGAATCGCCTCATCTATCTTGCTGCCCTCGAGGCAAGAAAGCATAGGTAAAACAAGCCTGCCGGCTGGCAGGAAACAGAGGTTGTCAAAAACAGCAGTTGTCTCAGCGAACGAAAATCACACATCACCCTTTGTCAAATGGGGATGGGTGATTTTCATATAAACGGATCAATTGACTTCGATTATGTGGCCATCAAACTCAACTTTTTGGCCATGCCTGATTTTGCATCCCTTCCTGTATTCAACTTCTCCATCGACGGCGACATGTCCATTTTTGATGGCATATTTTGCAATGCCTCCTGTCTCGCACAGGCCTGATGCCTTTAGAAGTTTATTAAGCTCAATGTAGTCCCCGGATAATGCGAAAATATCCAAAATGTTACCTTTCCATATCTTGATAGGTTCGTATTAAATAAAATCCATCTTGATCTTCAGAGATCATGGAAGGTCCCGGTTACGAATAATGGACAGCAAGCCAGATGGTCTCCTGCTCAGGATCTGTCCATTCCACGCGATGCTTATGATGTTTTTCAATGTGGATGTAATCGCCAGGGCCCATCGTGATGTTTTCAGATTGATCTTCAAAACGAAGAACGGCGCTTCCCTTGAGGAGAATAACCCATTCATGTTCGTGCTGATCATACCAGAAGCCTTCGGGTGAACAATGGCCATGAGATACGATTCGTTCTATCCGGAAAGTTTCTCTTCCCAGGATTGTCCCAAATAGTTCCTCCTTGAATTCTGGCGGAATATCGGAAAAAAGATTGTCAACATAAGTCATGGCCATTCAATCACTCACATTAAACCAGGTGGTAATACGAATTTTGCGTAGCTTATCATGCCCTGGTCATGAAGCAACAGAAAAAAACTTCTTGTGAAAAAACTTCTTGACAATAGAACGATCGTTCTGTTATGGGGGAATCATGAAAGAAAAGAGATCCATTCAGAGTATTGAAAGATCCATGGCGGCCTTCTTCAGGGACAAAAGAAGGATGCCCACCTATGCGGAGATGATAGATCTTTTCGGTGTTAAACCAAAAAGCGTCGTTCATTTCTGGGTCAATAAACTCATCCGGAAAGGCGTTATTGAGAAAGATGAAACGAATCATATCAGGCTTACCAGCACAGCATTCGGGATTCCTTTGGTTGGAGAAGTTGCGGCCGGAT
Source organism: Syntrophus sp. (in: bacteria) (assembly GCA_003451635.1). GTDB lineage: Bacteria > Desulfobacterota > Syntrophia > Syntrophales > UBA8958 > UBA8958. The sequence goes on from DMAT01000049.1 coordinate 2,827, forward strand.
TCCCTTCTCCCGCTGAAGAAGTCCTTTGCGACATCATGTCCATAGATGAGTATCTGATAACAAAACCCGAGTCGTCTTTCCTTTTGAAGGTCAGTGGCGATTCCATGATCGGTGCAGGTATCATGGAAGGGGATATGGTGATCATTGAAAAGGGTAAAGATCCGAAAACCGGCGACATTGTAATCGCGGAAGTGGATGGCGACTGGACGATGAAATATTTGCATAAGAAGGGGAAGCAGATTGTTCTGGAAGCAGCAAACCCGAAGTATCCTGACATCATCGCCAGAACGGAACTCAGGATAGGAGGTGTTGTGACTGCTGTAATCAGGAAATATCATCTGTAAGGAAGAGATTGCTAAAGATATCGGGATATTTTGTCGATGTAACGATTAAAACAAGTAGATTATACAGTGAGGATCAAATATGACAGTCAGAATATTGAGAACGCACGAATTAACGATACCGATTCATATTGGTGAGCGGATTTCCATGATCATCCCGGGGAAGATCAATGTGACCGGGAAAATCAGGCATCTCGTTGAAGGAACTGCCTGGGATCAGCAGATCCTGAAGGGCGAGAAGTGGCTTGATTTATTCTGTTGGTCTATTCTTGGGTTCTCGACGCTGTATTTGGTTATGGTATGTGCGCGGATGCTGACCAGATGATCAACTTACAAAAACCAAAGCGCTACTGTGTCCTGAGAAGGCGAAACCCGAGGAGGCCGCTACGTTGATCCGGGCCGAAGTAGTCGCGATTTGCTGACCGGCAGAACTTGGCAATGCTGCTCCAGGAACCGCCGCGACGCACGCGCTTCGAGCCTGATGATGGTCCTGCCGAATCCGTCACACTGCCGGCGGAATACAACCGGAACCAGTCCTGCACCCACTCGTAGACGTTGCCGTGCATGTCGTACAAGCCCCAGGAGTTGGGTGCCTTCTGCCCAACCTGGTGTGTCTTAGATCCTGAATTGGTTTTTAACCAACCGGCATGCAATAAATCGTCATCGCTATTTCCCGCATGGAACCTCGTCGCTGACCCCGCTCGGGCCGCATATTCCCACTGAGCCTCCGTGGGCAAACGGTATTTGCCCGTCCCCTCCATACTGTTGAGCTTCCGGATGAAGCCCTGTACATCCTCCCAGGACACCTGCTCCACCGGGCAGTCGTCACCACAACTGCTGAAGTGCGAAGGGTTGTTCCCCATCACCCGCTTCCACTGCCCCTGGGTCACCTCAGTTGTCTGCATGTAAAAATGATGGCCGATTGTTACCTGGTGCTGGGGGCTCTCGTCGCTATCCCGTCCCGCCTCGCCGCCGGGAGAACCCATCATGAAAGTACCGGCGGGGACGAGGACAAATTTTGCACCCAGGGTGGGGCTGGTGAAGGTATTTATTCCTTTCTCTCGGGCTATTGAGTGAGGTACGAGACAGACCATTGTTAAAGATATCGCAATGAGCATTAATACAAACATCTTATTGAACATCTATAAATGTCTCCACTTTGTTGTCATGCTTAACCATGAACTTTCCCTATATGGACATCAATGCTATAAAAAATCATCAACATATTCCGGGGGAAAGTGTTCTCCCCGGTATCGGAGAAGGGCCTTTTTCAGGCATCGTTGAAACGCATCAACGACAACGGGATCGAAATGACTCCCCGAATCGCCTCGCAAAATGTCAAGTACCTTGTTGAAAGGTACGCGGTCATCTTTCAGAATCTCGCCAAAGGCGTACTTGGGATAGTCCCGTTTCGATGTCAGGGCGTCAAAGACATCGGCAACAGCCATGATTTTTGATTCCAGGGGGATTTCATCACCTTGGAGGCCCGCCGGGTATCCTTTGCCATTAATCCTTTCGTGGTGGCAACTGGCGATTTCAGGAACCCGCCGGAGATGTTCGGGGAAATGGAACTTTTCAAGGATGACCTTGGTCTTGACGGGATGGAGCTGCATCTCCCTAAACTCGTCGGGAGTGAAGGGGCCGTTTTTAGTGAGGATCTCGTCACGGATGCCGATTTTACCGATGTCATGGAGCAGGGAGGCATACTTCAGCACTTCATATTGGTCTTGGCTGAGTCCCATTTCTTTGGCCATAAGCAGGGAATATTCCGTAACCCTCTCTGAGTGGCCTGCCGTGAAAGGATGCTTCGCGTCCACAGTGGCGGAGAGGGAACTGATTGATCGTTCAAAGGATAGCTTCAACTCATCGACAAGAAGGGAATTTTCAAGGGCGATCCCTACCTGAGACACCAAACCTTTAATAAGTATTTCATCCTCCTGATCAAAACGATTCTTTCCCTTTTTATTGATAACCTGAAGCACCCCGATATGGCGCACGCGACGGCCTCTGATGGGTATACATAAGACGGAGCGGGTTCGGAACTGGTTCGCCTCATCATAGGTCCGATTGAAATAGGTTAACTCCCAGGCGTCAGCCACATTGATTTTTTCCCCGGACTCGGCAACGCGACCGCTGATGCCCTCGCCCAGAGGCAGGCGTATCTGACCAATGCCTTCGGCAACTCTCGTCCAGATTTCACGTTTCTCCCAATCAATCACATAAAGGCTGGTGCGTTCAGCCGCCATGGCATTTGTAACCTTGCCGATGATCAACGGAAAGAGGCGATCAAAATCCAACTCTGAGGTCAGATCCGATGCCATGGCGATCAGGCCGGCAAGAATTTCCTTGATGCGGTCTCGCTCCTGAATCTGATCTGCCG
>DMAT01000443.1 GCA_003451635.1 Syntrophus sp. (in: bacteria)
GCGACGCCCCTGGGGGAAACCTTTGCCCAAACGTGGGAGCGGGCCGTGCGAGGGGAGGCAGGATTTCGCAAGGTCACCCGATGTCAGGTGGAATCTTTGTGTAACGTGGTGGGTGAGATCCCCGACTGGGATCCCCGGATCTTCCCTTTTTCCGGCAAGAAGGAAGCATACAACTGGAACGCCTCCTTCGTCATCCTCACCATGGCCGTTGTCAAGGAGGCCATGGAAAACGCGGGGCTCCAGATGGACAAGGAAACGAGCCCCCGGACGGCCTGCCTGATCGGCTCGGCCATCAACGGCACCGACGCCTTCCGGATCGCCCAGGGAAACATGCGGGACGGCGGCCCCCTGAAGGTCAGCCCTTATTTGCTGCCCAATCTTTGCGCCAACCTGCCTTCGGGAAAGGCGGGAATGCTCATGGGATTTACGGGTCCCATCTTTTCGCCCCAGGGAGCGTGCGCCTCCGGGAATCATGCCATCGGGATCGGTGCGCGGATGATCCGGGACGGCGATTGCGACTTTGTCCTGGCCGGCGGTGTGGACATGCCGATTATGCCGGAAATAATTCATGGATTTGAAAACATGAACGCGACCATCAAAATAACCGCCCAGGACCGGGCCTATAATGATCCCTCCCAGGCATCCCGGCCATTCAGTCGTGACCGCAAGGGTTTTGTCTTTGCCGAAGGGGGTGGCGTCGTTGTCCTGGCCGCGGAAGAGGCGATCGGCGCCCACGGCCTCCACGCCAAGGCGGAGGTGATCGGAGTCGGCTGGACCTCCGATGCCTATCATTTTACCCGGCCCAAACCGGAAACGATTATCCGGGCGATCCGGGAAACGATTGACGATGCCGAATTGACGCCCGCCGATGTTCAGTATATCAATGCCCATGGGACCTCGACCGTCAGGGGAGATGCCGCGGAAGTAGAATGCCTGCGGGCGGTATTCGGCGAGGGATTGCGCCATATACCCATCTCGTCGAACAAGTCCCAGATCGGCCATACCCTGGGCGGCGCCGCGGCCATTGAAGACGCCCTGACCATTGAGGGGATGCAGCGGGGGGTGATTCTGCCCACGATCAATTATCTTCCCGACCCCCAGTTCGAAGGTCTGGACTTTGTCCCCAACGAGGCCCGGCGGGTCCACCATGAGATCGCCCTGTCGAACGCCTTCGGGTTTGGGGGAACTAATTGCTGCATCCTTTTCCGGGGAGTGTAGAATGAAACAGCGACCTTTCAGACCCGAAGCGTTGGAGGCGGATGCCCGTTACGTCCGGGACCAGGAAACGGGTCTTTGCTGGCACCTGTCGTTTAATCGTATCCTGTATATAGACACGGACCGGTCCGACGTTGTCTATCATGCCAATTATCTGCGTTATTTCGAGTACGGCCGCACGTCCCTGATGCGGGATGCGGCCTACCCGTACAAGGAGATAGAAGACAGCGGCTATGTCTATCCCATCATCGATCTGGGTATTCAATTCTATGAGCCCCTCCGTTACGATGATCCCATGCGTATCCATACCCGGCCGGCCGAACTGGAGCGGGTGAAACTCCGTTTCGATTATGTTATCCTCCATGGCGAATCCGGGGCGATCGTCTGCAAGGGATTCACTAAGCACTGCGCCCTCAATGCGTCGGGAAGACCTGTGGCTGTGGACCCGAAGACCGTGCAACTTTGGAAGACCTTTCCCGCCTGAGCGGAATATTCTACATTGGAGAGCTTGATAACACCTATGACACGTGAAGAGATAAAAACTGCCATTCTGGAATTTTTCCGTAAAGAGTTTGAAATTGAAAATCCGGGCATGGAAGACAACTTGAGAGAAATACATGGTTTCGACAGTATCGATGCCATCGAGTTGCTCCTGGAAATCGAGAAGCTCCTCGGTTCCGAACTGACCCAGGAGGAAAAGAAGCGGGCCATGGATATCCAGAATCTCAATCAGGTTTGCGATTATGTCGAATCCATGGCCAGGGTTAGGTAAGTATGCAGGAGGCAATGGTCCGTTGAGAGGCGGGACTGCGTGACGACCTGTGAGTCTAAAGGAGTATTATGGAAAGAAGAGTAGTAATTACAGCATGTTCTGCCATTACTCCCATCGGCCGCACCAAGGCGGAGATTCTTGACAGTCTGATGAATGGGATCTCGGGCGTCAAGGTCCTCCGGGAGGATGATGTGTTGTCCCCCTATATCCACTCCAAGGTTTTCGGCACCGTCGATTATCCCATCACCTACGATTTCAAGCGCCAGTACCGCAAGACCATGGGACCGGTGGCCTATTACGCCTGCCAGGTGGCGAAGGAGGTGCTCGAGAGCGCCGGTCTCGATGAGGCTTTCGTCACGGGCGGCCGCTTGGGTGTGGCCTTCGGTTCGACCCACGGCAGTCCCACGGTCCAGCGGGGAATTTACAAGACCTTTTTCAGTGGGTCCCAGGCGGGGTATTCTTCCATCGGCGCCGTCGACTACCTGAAATCAATGGTCCATACGACAGCCGTCAATATTACGAAGATGTTCGGCATCACCGGTCGCGTCATCTCCTCTTCCACGGCCTGTACGACGGGCAGCCAGTCAATCGGCTACGGCTATGAAATGGTCAAATACGGGATGCAGGATGCCATGATCTGCGGCGGGGCGGATGAGTACGATACGACAACTGTGGCCGTCTTCGATAATCTCCTTGCCTGTTCCACGGCCTTCAACGATACGCCGCACCTGACCCCGCGTCCCTTCGACGTGAAGCGCGACGGTCTTGTCGTGGGGGAGGGGGCCGGGGCCGTGCTCCTGGAAGAATACGAACAGGCGCGGAAAAGAGGGGCATCCATCCTCGCGGAGGTGATCGGATTTTCCTGCAACAACAACGGCGGCGACCTGATCCTTCCGAATTTGGGCGGCATCACGGAAACCATCCGCCTCGGGTTGAAAGACGCGAAGATTCCGGCGGATGATATGGATTTTATCAGCGCCCACGCGACGGGAACCAAGATGGGCGATGTGATTGAAGCGCAGGCAATTCATAGCGTTTACGGAGGCAGGCCTGCCGTTACGGCGTTTAAAAGTTACATGGGTCATACCATGGGTTCGTGCGGCGCCATCGAAACCATTATTGTGGCCCATCTGCTGGCGGGCGGCTTCGTTGTGCCGACGCTGAACCTGGAGGAGGTTGATGAGCGGTGCGCCATGATCAATCATGTCATGGCCCGTCGAGAGAGCCCGCTCAGGGTTGCCGCCATCCAGAATTTTGCCTTCGGCGGCGTGAATACGAGCATCATCATCAAGAAGTGGGAAGGCCGTTAAAGGCGTTCGTATGCTGTCATCATTGACAAGACGCGTCTGGGATATTGCCGTCACCATAACCCTCTGGGTCTGTTACATCATGGGGTATCTCGTGATCTTCTCCCCTTTTTACANNCCCGCACCGGGAAGCGTCCTTCCAGAAATTGAATCAGATTCTGCACCGGCTTTTTTTCTCCCTGGTGCGCGTTCTCATCCCCGGCGTGAAATGGCGCATTTCCGAGGAGGTCTCCTCCATCCGCTCCTCCGTCATCATCGCCAACCATCTGTCCTTCCTGGACCCCATCCTGTTTGTGTCCCTCTATGAAAAACAGAAAACCATCGTGAAAAGCGATTATTTCCACTACCCCGTGTTCGGCTGGATATTGAGGACCTCCGGGTACATGCCCTCCCTGGCGGGCGGCCTCTTTACGGAGGACATGATGAATCAGGTCAAGAACATGGCGGGGTATCTTGCGGCCGGGGGAAATCTCTTTATCTTCCCCGAGGGGACGCGAAGCCGCGATGGCCGGATCGCTCCCTTTGACAAGGGGGCCTTCAGCATCGCCAAACTCTGTCGCGCACCTATCCGGGTCGTATCGATTGGGGGTACGGATAAACTCTACCCCCCGGACTGCTTATGGTTCCGTACCGGGAGCCGTCAGACCATCGAAGTCACCCTGGCGGGGAGCATCGAGGCGGATTACAAGAGCCCCGCCTTTTCCCTGCCCGGCCTCATAGGAAAGGCGCGGGCTCTGTTGGAAAGGAAGGGGGTGGCGCCATGAAAGTTGTGCTCATCTCCATGCCCGACGTAGTACCCATAATCATCCATGAAATGGCGATTCACATGCCCAATCACGGCATCGCCTGCGTGGGCGGCAATATCGACGAAGGCCATGAGGTCCACCTCATCGACCTCGTCCGCAAGCGAAACCACATTGCGGGCTATCTTGAGAAAACGCTGAAAAGGATCGATCCCGATCTGATCGGCCTGTCGGCCATGACCTGGCAGTATCCGACCTGCCTGGCCTTGATCGGGCTCATCAAGAGCATCCTCCCCCGGGCAAGGATTGCCGTCGGGGGATATCACGCCACCTTGATGAGCGAAGAGATGGGCGCTTCTCCCGAGGCGAACTCGATTGACTTCATGGTCCGGGGCGAGGGAGAGGAAACATTTCGCCGGCTGGTGAACGCCCTGGAGGGGGCTGATCGCCTGGTGTCGATCCCGTTCCTCTCTCATAAACAGGATGGACGGTGGCTCCACAACCCCCCGGGAGATCTCTGCGATTTATCCCGGTTGAAGCTGCCCATCCGGGACCGGCGTCGCCTGACCTCGGGCTACCATTTCATGAATTCGAAGATCGAGGTCATGGAAACATCCCGGGGTTGCACCCGGAACTGCAGCTTTTGCAGTATCCGGCATATGTACGGCCGCTCCTACC
>DMAT01000096.1 GCA_003451635.1 Syntrophus sp. (in: bacteria)
CTTTAATGCTTTGAATTTTTCCTCGATTTCTTTTCTGAGTAATTCATCATATTGCAGCACTATTACGTAGGTCGCATAATCGAACATCAGAATCGTCCGGTTGAGGCTTTCTGCCGCATGATGGTGTTCGACGGCGGTTGTAAAGGTGCTCTGATACTCGGCATACAACCACATGTGGCGTCTCATAAGGGTGATGGCGTAGATAGCCTGGGGCAGCGGTATGCGTGCCGTATAGCTTTCTTCTGCATATCTGGCAAAGAGCGTATGCGCCTCCTCGAAGGGAGAATCCGAGAGGAAGAGTTTTCCGAATTTGTTGTAAAAATTCAGGGCCTGCTGTTTTGCCTTACTTTCCGGCATCGTATGATAAAAGGGTGTTTTGGGATTATTCTTTATATTGTTATACCACTGATGGGCGATGGCTTCCGCATGTTTCTCCGTTAAGTCTATCAGCTTTGTGGATGACTTCATGGTCTGACCTCCTGAATATCCGCTAAATAATTTGGCTTATGGTCAACAGATCCTCTTCATTGCTGCACACGTAGTTTTCTGGAACCTAATCTTTCTTTGGTGCATTTATTTTTTTAGGGCAGCCTCCGCCAGCTTTTGTTCCGTAATATCTTCCAGGGTCTCAACGGCGCCAACGAGTTCTCCCTGGTTATCCCGGATTACGGCAGCGGTGAACCGAAGCCAGCGTCCCTTTTTCCCCAGCTCGGGGAAGAAATCCGTTGCTTCGAATGCCTCTTCATCGGCATTGAATTTTCGATATTTCCCCGTGTACCACTTGGAGATATTTTTCACCGCGCTATCCACAAGCAGATCGGCCATACAGGGCCGCTCTTCTCCATAGAAGGCTTTCCAGTGATAATCGGTCCCGATCATATCTTCGGCCGGTATTTTGGTCAGATTTTCCAACGCCCGGTTCCAAAGAATGACCTTGTGGTCCTTCCCGATGACAAAAGCGGGGATAGAGAAACCCTGGAAAATGCTGTGCAGTGTCTTTTCGCTCTTGATCAGTCTTTGCTCGGCAATTTCGCGTTCCCTTTTGGTTTCCGTGAAATCACCTAAGGTCTCGATAGCGCCGACTAAAACTCCCTGAGAGTTACGGATCGCCGCCGCGGTGAACCAGAGCCAACGCCCGTTCACGCCCAAGTCAGGGAAAAAACCCTCAGCTTTAAAAGTTTCATCGAGAAGCTTCGATTTAGATACGCCTCTGTACCATTCCGGTATTGTCTCAAGTGACTGATTTACGATCAGATCCGCCATGCAGGGCCTTTCCTTGGCATAGAAGGCACGCCAATGCTGACTTGTCCCGATTACCTCCTCCGATGGAATCTTGCTTAATTCTTCGAGAGCCCGATTCCAGTGTATCACTTTGTGATCAATTCCGATTACGAATGTCGGAAATGGTGAACCCTCGATAACACTGAATAGCTCTTGGTCGCTTTCCCGTTTCGACAGTTCAGCCGACTTGCGTTCCGTAATATCTTCCAGGGTTTCAACGGCCCCCACGAGCCGGCCTTTGGAATCCCTGATAGCTGCAGCCGTAAACCGAAGCCATCTGCCACTTTCGCCGAGATCAGGGAAGAAATCGGTTGCTTCATAGGCCTCTTCCAGCAGATTGGATTTGGAGTATTTTCCTTCATACCACTTTGGAATCCGCTCCGAGATCCCATCAACGAGCAGATCGGCCATGCAGGGTCTTTCCTCGGCATAAAAAGCCCTCCATTGCTCATTGGTGCCGACAACCTCACTCATCGGTATTTTACTCAGTTGTTCAAGGGCCTTATTCCAGTGAAGAACCTTGTGGTCTTTCCCAATCACAAAAGCGGGAATGGAGAAACCATGGATTATGCTTTGCAGCAGATGTTCCGATTCCTGAGGACTCTCAGAGGACCCCTTTTTTTTCTTCAGGCCTTTGCCCATCGCATCCGGATCATTTTTTTTACTTACTTTTGCCTTCATAAGTCACTCCTCCCTTTAGAGCCATGGCATATAATTTATCATTAAATACGCCACAAGTTCGACGATCTTTACCTCAACTGAATAATTGATTCTTCAACAATTCCAAACAGGAGATCTTTTCACGTTTGTGTGGATTCTAATCTTTCTCATGTCCCGTTGGGCTTTAATCATCACCTCCCATGCATCGAGAAAAAGAAATTTATTATGAAGATCCGATATCTGAATCTTTAATTTAGCAAGATACAGGCCATACGCGGCTGTAATGGCAATATCGCCCGCCCTTGGCCAGCATCTGCTCAATAGCCTGGATTACTTCCCTGCGGCAGGGGGGATTTTCAAATGAAACACCCTTCAGCAAGCATCGGGTAGTATGACGCGGAGAGATTGAAATCTGGTCATATCCTCCGATTTTGTTAAGATTTCTGGTTACGCCCCTTCCGGGATGCTGAAGCGCCAGGCGCAGAGCCATTCTTAGGGATGGGCGTCGGGGGGGTATCCGATGCATTCGCAGCGAAAGCGAGATTCAATGGTCTTCCCAACGCTTATAAAACGGCATAGCCTTCCCTGCCTTGCAAACAGGGATTCATGCCCATATCCTGTTTTGCAAGAAACGCGACTTCCAGGTCATATGGGGACGACATTTTAGTCGTAGCATGCAAGCGCACAACATTAAATATGTTTTTCTTTTTATTGCTGCCTGTTTTTTTATTGCCCACAAAAATGACGACCTTTTGTTCATCGCCTCGATGAACTGTATCGCTACCTCGTAAAACATTTCTTCGTTTAATCTCTCCGGACGATATTCCTTGCAGCTCGCTTCGTTCCTTACGGTCTTGGCTGCCTCGCAGCCTGCTTCGTCGTGGCTCGTTCAGGCATGTAACGATTGTCTCTAAAGAAATCTTTTTTGGTACAACCCTTGCTGATATAAAAATCAAAAGCAGGGGAAAGCCAATCCAAGAGAAAGGAGGAATCGGCGTATGATCGCATCCATGAAACTCATTGATCTGGTTGATAATCACGCGGAAAGAATCGCCGAACAGTGGGCTAAAAACGTGGTCAAAAACCCCATGACGCCTTATTATCAGAAGCTGGCGGCGGACAGACTCATACCCCAGGCGGTACGATTGTATCACAACTTCCGAAACTTGTTTATGGAACCGAAACGTGCGGAAGCCTCCGACGGATATTTCTCCAAGTACGCCGAGGCAAGATACAAAGAAGGCGTCCCTCTGCACGAGGCGATCTATGCCCTCATCCTGATGAGACGGCAGATCTGGCTGTATGCTGAGTTTCAGGCCACTTTTTCCACAGCCGTAGAAAAACAGCAGGCCATAGATAGCGTTAGCAGGACCATGCTCATGTTCGACTATGCCATGTACTTCGTCACAAAGAAATATCGCGAACTGATGAAGCTGGAATGGTTTGAGACGCCCAACACCTGATAAAAACTCACAATACGCATTCCCTTGCGGGGGCGGCGAAGATAAGGAGGGCAAAGAGCATGACCGGTTCTCTGAAACTCGTTAATCTTATTGAAACCCACGCCGAGCCTATTGCCCGTCAATGGGCCAGGAACGTGAGAAAAAATCCGCGGACCCCATCCTATCATGGCATCCCGGAGGACAAACTCGTTCCCGTGGGCATGAAATTCTACGACAACTTCAAACAAATGTTCTTTACCGACAAACCGGCAGATACTTCTCAGCATTATTTTGCCCGGTATGCGGAAGAGCATCACCAAAGGAATATCCCCCTTAACGAGGCCCTCTATGCCCTGATCATGATGCGTCGCCACATCTGGCTCTACGCGGAGTTCCAGGCGATCTTCATCTCCGCCGTAGAACAGAAACAGGCCGTGGACAGCCTCGTCCGGACCATCCTCATGTTCGACTACGCCATTTTCTTCATCAGCCAGCGCTACCAGGAATTGATCCGGCAAAGTATCGAGGAAAAGCTTGGCGTCGTGAATGTCCTGCGCATGGAAAGGCCCCTTGGAGCAAAGCAGGGGCCGTACAAGACCGCCATCATGATCGCCCTGGTCTTCAGCGCCTTTGGTCTGACCTATTATTATCATGCCATGTTGGCCCAGAATATCATTTTCACCCACCTTCTCTACATTCCCATTGTTCTGGCGGGTATCTGGTGGAAGAAAAAAGGCATTCTTGTCGCCGCGTGTTTGGGGGGGTATCTGCTCCTGAGTCACTTGCTTTTTCTCAAGGGCATGCCCTTTACCGATGATATTATCCGGGCGGCGATGTTTCTCGTTATCGGAACCGTCGTGGCCTTCCTGAGTGAAGGGATCACCAGGGCCGAGGAACTCTATAAACCCGCCAATTAGTGACGCCAATTAATGACGGAGGATAAAGAATCCATGCAAACAGCAGCGCAAGCGAATCAGGGAACGGTCGTCTCCATCCGGGGGAGCGTTATTGATGCCCGGATTTCCGCGGGATCTCTTCCGGACATCGGAAATGTCCTTCTCGCCGGCGACGACGGCAGGACACGCATCGAGGTCATGGTCCAGCTCAACGCGGAAACCGTGCGGGGGATATCTCTGATGCCTACCCAGGGACTTGCCCGAGGTTCCGCCATCATGGATACGGGACAGCCGTTTATGATTCCCGTCGGAAAAGGGCTATTAGGGAGGGTATTCAATGTTTTCGGCGAGCCCATCGACAACCTGGAAGCGCCGCAGACCGATGAATCCCGATCTATTCGCGGGGTTCATGTTCCCATCACCCAGCAGTCAACGGAATCGGAGATCTTCGATACGGGCATCAAGGCCGTGGACATTCTCTGCCCCCTGGAGCGGGGCGGCAAGGCCGGACTTTTCGGCGGGGCCGGCGTGGGCAAGACGGTCCTCCTCACGGAGATGATCCACAATATGGTGGGTCATCATCACGGCATCAGCATCTTCTGCGGCGTCGGGGAACGGTGCCGCGAGGGGGAGGAACTCTACCGCGAAATGAAGGAGGCCGGCGTCCTGCCCAATACCGTCATGGTCTTTGGACAGATGAA
>DMAT01000430.1 GCA_003451635.1 Syntrophus sp. (in: bacteria)
GCCTGGCGTCAAGGCATCCGTGGCACGCCTTTGCCCTGGCGGTCTTCATGATCTCCCTGGCGGGGATACCCCCGACGGGCGGTTTCTTTGCGAAATTCTACCTCTTCAAGGTCGGCATCGAAGCCGGTTACCTCGGCGTCGTCCTCATCGCCATTGTCGCCACGATCGTTTCCTTCTTCTATTACCTGCGGGTTGTAATGGTAATGTACATGACGGCGGAAGGGGAGGGGCTGTTACCGATGCGCACGGGTGTAAACATGATCGGCGTCATGATCGCGGCCATCGTCATCATGACGTTCCTCGCGGGCATCATGCCCGATCAGTTTCTCCAGAAGGCCGTGACGGTATTTCCGGCAATAATCCCGGGAATTTGATTGCCGCCGCCCCGCCGGGCGCGCCGGCAACACCTCGTGACATCATGAATTGCCTTGAATTCATTTTTGGGTGCGGGAACAGTTTGATGACCGAAGTCATATGGGGGTTGTGATTGACAGTTTGTTGAAAGCAGGCTTTGCGGCAGTTGCGCTTGTTTAGAAGCTTTCAATCTGAACTGGCTGAGCGCGATGGCAGAAAAATGGAACCACTGATTATTGCTGCCATCTACCTATACGCAACATAATCTGTTTTCCATATTAATATTAGCTTGTTACATTTTGTTCACAATAACCGTAATTTCTTCATTCGTCAAGGTGATTATTGCCGATACTATACCAAACCTTGATCAAGAGTTATCCACAACCATGCCCCGCGCCTTTCCGCGGAGCATGGCGGGGATGGCTGTGGGTAACTCTGCTTACCCATTGTTTTGGCTGCAAGCCGTTCGTTGCATGATCACCTCCATAGCTTTGTAATAATCCCTCTGTACCTTAATGTTTGATACCCGGCAGTACCGTTGCGTCGTCCTAATCGTGTTATGCCCTAATAGATCCTGGATAGTAGAGAGATCGGCATCGGCATTAAGCATTTGCGTGGCCATCGTGTGGCGAAGACTATGGCAGGATATTTTCAGCTTTGTCTTGCGGGCGTAATATTCCATGCGTTTCTAAATACCACGAATGGATATCGGCTGTCCGGTAAGAGGACCTTTCTCTACCAGAAAGACCTTTTTTACTTTGTTTACGAGTCGCACTCTGAGATAGTCCAGGAGCGCATGAAGGGCATCATTGCTGATATATACAATCCTGTCCTTAGCGCCTTTGCCATCCTGGATGAGCAGCATTCTGCGCTTGAGGTCAATGTCACTGAGGGAGAGATGTGCCACTTCCTCCACTCGCAAGCCGCATCGGAGCATAAGCATGAACATAGCCTGATCCCGGCAACCTTTCAGATTCTTAAAGAGGATTTCTATCTGTTCTTCTTTCAGATGCTTTGGAAGTCCTCTGGGAAGCTTCATTATATTCGGTTTCTTTACGGGGTTGACGAGCGGTATTCCTTCTTCACAGAGGTAATGATAAAACTGACAGACACTGTTGAGATAACAGTTTACTGTTTTCGGTTTTAATCGTTTGCCAAGCAGGCCATCCATATATACACCGATCTTCCGGTATGTGACGGTTTCGATCGGCGCATCAAGCCAGAGGACAAAATGTTTCAGCCCATTTAAATAACTTTTAACGGTATTGGGAGAGAAGTTCCTTCTTTTCAAGAAACGCCTGTAGTTGATGATCGAATCGGTAATGGCCATCTATCTCACCCCTTTCTATAATCGTCATGGCTCTGAAGTATTCTTCCTCGCGCACCTTATCCGTAAGCCTGGCGTAGCGCCTTGTCACGTCCAGAGAAGTATGCCCCATCAACGGCTGGAGACATTCTATCCGCATGCCGGCATTGAGAAGCTCACTGGCAAAAGTATGCCTAAGGGCGTGCAGAGAATATCCCTTGTGGGTAAGGCCGGCTGTAGTGAGACACCGCACAAAGATAAGATGGGCTGTACTATAAGACATGTTTTTCCTGCCTTGGGCGTAAAAAAGAAACTCGTTACGAACGTCTCGCATCGCTATCCACACCTTCAAAGCGCCCATTGCATCATCGCTGAGATAAACAACCCGCCCCACTCGGCTCTTCGCACTTTCATAAATATCAACCCTGCGATCCTTGATGTGAAGATCCAACATCTTCGTGCTCAGCAACTCGCCGATTCTCATTCCCGTCCGTAAAAGAACCATGATCATGGCCCGGTCCCTCGGGTTGTCGATAACAGAGAGTAATTGCTTTACATCATCGGGGTCCATGGCACGCGGCAATGTCTCTGGCTTCCTTAGGCGAATCCGTCTTGCCAGAACATCAGGTTTGACAATACCTGCGTCCATCGCATAACCCAAGAAAGCATTGACGCAATGCAGCCTCGTCCGCACTGTCGATAACATCATGCACCGATCCTGTTCATGCTCGATAAAAGCTTCAATGTCTTTTTTGGTGATTTCTTCCAGGTAGTTCTTTCCAGAATCTCTGACGACGATCAGGAAGTCGTAAATGGCTTTCAGGGCACTGGCGTATGTCCTCGGACGAAAGTTCCGCCGATACATGTGTCGGACATATTCCTCAATATGCTCCTTGCCCGGCAAATCCCAGCCGGCAAGATGATCCAAGGCACATCGGAGGGCGATTGCCTCCTGTGTATACACAGGATAATATATCTTTCCTGATTTTCCTCTGTAGACTTCGGGTAAAATAATGGATGGTAGAAACCCTGCCTGCTGTTCATCACTTCCAAACTACGACAGGGATTCCTTCGGTGAAACAAAACGGACACTTTCTGCGATTATCTGATTCATCTCTATCTCCTTTCCTTTAATTCAATAGGAAATACAGATAGATGATGAACCTGTGAAGCTTAAGTTGCAATCAACTTTTTGTTACGTATAGCATCTACTACTACACACCTTTGAGTTTGGTATTGGAGTGTAGATTGCCATTTCAAACAATCATGATTCCTCATCCTACTGGCAGGAAATTACGGCTGCATAAACAATCGAGACAAACCGTGCTGCGTAAAACAAAAAGCGGTTGAAGAAAATTCTCCAATCACCGGAAAGATCATAATAGTGCAGGTATGATGTTAATTTCTATGATGAAGTTAATAAGTTAACAGCGTCCCATTTCCCCTTTCATTTCCCCATTTCCCCCAAGCGTGTTTCCTTTCAAACGAAACTCGTGACTGCTCGAACAATATCGCCGGGAAACACGCTGGAAACGCTGGGAAATATCCCTTGACAATCATAACAGCCCTCCCTATACTTCGATCATAAAAAAGAAATTTCCTATCGATTATTATTACTCACAGAAAGGAGCAAGTGCCATGAAACAGACAATTGCGGTTATCATCATTGCGTTATTTGTGATGTCAGGAGGGAGCGCCTTGGCATATGACAAAGATACGGCAAAAAAGTTTGAAGGTATGTTTTCACAGATGACGCCGGAGCTGATTGCCAAGAGGCCGTGTGAGATTGATTCCAAACAGTTATTTGAGATGCTTAAGAAAAAAGAGGACTTTGTGGTTCTCGATATAAGAACTCCGCAGGAGATGGCAATTATCGGGATTACCTTGAAAAATACCTTGAAGATTCCTATGAATGAACTCTTCAAGGAAGAAAATTTGAATAAGCTTCCCAAGGACAAAAAAATTATTGTTATCTGCCATACCGGTACCAGGGCGGTAGCGGCGACAGTTGCTTTGATGGTTACAGGATTTACAAATGCTGTGACTTTCAAAGGTGGCACGATTGAATTGGCGGCAGCATCAGGCAGAAGCATTATCGGCAATCTTTGGTAGTTCTGGAAAAGCGCCTCCATGCTCATTGGACCGGCGGACGGTCTGCAGAAGCCGCCCGCCTGGATCCTTGATTAAGCCTGATTAATCAAACGCCATGCCAGTTTTCCAGACATCGTAGGCCCTGCCGACCAAATCCGGCCCAGGTTTAAGTGTGAGCTTGCCCGGTTTCCATCCAGAAGGCGTGGCCTCGGTCCCCTCCTTCTGGCACCATCGGCTCTCTTTCTGGGCAACTTGCCTGTCCTAGAGGCATTTTGAGGCGCTTTTCGGACAGATCTCTCCGGCACGCCTCTTTTTTCGATGCGTTACGCTTCGATGTAATCGTCCCAGGAGTATTGTGGGTGCCCGTAGAAGTAATCGGCATTCATTTCGGATTAAAAGGTTGGATACTTGTCAAATTTGCTGGATGCTCGATAGCAGGAAGAACCATTTTTATTTATATAGCTTAATTACGATTGAAAGCTTCCGGTTAAACTGTTTGCAAATGTCCTAATATTGCTTTACAATCCGGCAATCCTGGGTGGAGAACCCTGAAACTGAACAATTCTGAATGGTATCCGTTTCGATTCCGTACGGCCAGCTTAGGGTACTAAAAATAGATGAATAGAGATTATCATTGCGCTGACCTAAACCGCTGCTTTCTTGCTTTGACCGTCGTTCTAATCCTTCTTTTTTCGCCGTCCGCATATGGTCAGGGCATGCCCGGCGCCCAGATTGAAACGGAGCAGCAAGGGAAGCAGGGTGAACGCCTGAAGATGCAGCAGCTGCGGACCCTTCCCGACAAAGCCGCCGACAGCGACAACGACAAGATCCTTCCTCCCACACCTATGGATGAAGCCCTGGGACAGCAGCGCATCCTGAAACGCAAGCCCGTCTATGAACCCTTCTCCGTATTTGCCGAATCGTCCTTCAACGCCACAAACAACGTTGCCCTGACCCGTTACAACAAGGTGGACGATCAATACCTGCTCCTGACGACGGGTGCGTCCTACCAGCCCCTTCTCGCCTCGAACCTCATCGGCGAGGTTACAGTGATGGAACAGTGGTATCGTTACAAGACCTATACGGAGCTGAACTTCGAGAGCATGAACCTGGGAGGCGGATTGACTTATATGGTTCCTGCCATTCCACGCCTCGCCGTTTACGGCCGTTACGGCTACAATCGCCTGACCGGCGGGGATGTCAACTCGGAGTTATTCCAAAATCATACGTTCACCTTCGGACTTTTCCGGTCTTTCCCCCTGTCCCGAGCCCATTATCTGTACACGGGCGCATCCGCCCAATGGGGGCTTTCCAACTATAAGGATTTTGAACGTAATATCTACGCGGCCACCCTCGGTTATCATTTGGATATGACGGAAATTCTGTCCTTTGACATGAGCAGCCGTTTTTCCTTTGTCCCCTATTCCAGAAATGATCGTCGTGACACGAATGAAACGCTTTACGCCGGCATCACTCTGAAGCCGATCAACTATTTGTATTTTCAGTTATTTTCCTCGGCGGGTCTTAACCAGTCCAACCAAGCGTCTTTTTACTACGATGTCCTTAATTTCGGCGGCAGCGCGGGGATACAGTTTCGCTTCTAGGCATAGGGAGAAAAACCATGATGAATCGATCATATAAATACAAAATAATGACAAGGCATTACGCCGCCCTGTTGATCCTGATCGCCTGGCTGCTGTCCCCGGCTTCTCCGGTCCCGGCAGCGGCGCCGTACGGGGCCGTCCATTTTTCCCGGGGTGAGGTGACCATTCTTCCGGCCGGCGGCAAGCAGGACAGCTCCCTTCCGCCGGGCTCCCTCAGTCCGGATGACCGCATCCTCACCGGCAAAGACGCACTTGCGGAAATCATCCTGGAGAGTAAATCCGTTCTGCGTCTGGGACCGGACACCCGGCTGGCCGTGAAAGACGGGAAGGCAGCCATCCTGGAGCAGGGGACCCTTTGCCTGCAGGCGCCGGAAGGGGTCAAGGAAAGGATCTTGGCCGGGAAAATGGCCGTTGACATCGCCGGGGCGACGATCATGGTGGCTCATGCCCCCGGGCAGGCCGTAAAGATCATTGCCCTGGAAGGAAAGAGCCGGGCCGCCGTTTCCGACCGTTTCGGCGAATGGCTGATCCTCGCCCCGGGGAAGATGCTGATGGTCCCTCCCGAGTCGCGCAGCCTGCCCGATCCCGTCGATGTCGATCTCGATCGCCTGGCAAAAAGTTCATTCCTGATCCGGACCGGGACGGGCCGGGACAAAACGCCGTCGCCATCCCTGGACCGCGAAAGAATCCAGGCCGCTGTCACGGGCCAACAATTCTCCCTTGCCAAAGGGGATCTTGACACGACCAATCTCTTCCTGCTTCAGGGCACCCGCCTGTTCGCCGCCTCGGCCAATCAACTGGCAAGCCTCGAAAATCGCATGCATGCCTGGTCGGCGGCGCCGTCCCTGACCGCCTATACCCTCAAGGGAAACTCCGTTGTAAC